>NZ_RZQY01000238.1:0-8240 GCF_003998575.1 Mesorhizobium sp. M7A.F.Ca.CA.001.10.2.1
CGGCGAAGGCTGCCGGCACGCTGAACGGCATGAAGTGGAACGACTTCCGCAAGTCCGAATGCGCCGCCGGTGCATCCGCCGCTGCCGCCGCCAAGCCGGCAACCACCAAGGCTGCCGCGGCCCCCGCCGACGGCAAGGGTCTGAGCATGGCCGAATGCAGCACCAAGTATCAGGCCGCCAAGACGGCCAGCACGCTGAAGGGCATGAAGTGGAACGACTTCCGCAAGACCGAATGCGGCGCCGGCGCATCGGATGACGACACGGTGCCGGCCGCCGACGAGGCCAGCTACACCACGGAGCCGGCGAAGCCGACGACGGCTGCGCCCAAGGGCGTCAAGTTCCCGTCCGCGATCTCGGCGAAATATGCCAGCGAGACCCCCGGAAAGGGCCGCATGCACACCTGCCTCGACCAGTATTATGTCCTCAAGGACGCCAACGCGCTCGGCGGCCTGAAGTGGATCCAGAAGGGCGGCGGCTTCTACAGCCTGTGCAATGCCAAGCTGAAGGGCTGATCGCTTAGCCATAGTCTCCAAACAAAGGCCCGCGCATCGCAAGATGCGCGGGCCTTTTTTGTTGCGCGAAGACGCACGCTGCCTTGCTCGCATCTGCATGTCGCCGGGCTGCTGGCATCATCAATTCGCCTACACTGCCCACCGCCAAGCTCATCGGTAGTCCGTAAAGATTCTGGTTGAACATATAGAGAACAAACCATATACAAAAAGACGCCAAACTTATTATCAACCAGGAGGGTCTTATGCACGGTTTGAAATTGGCGGTATTGGCTGCGACCGCATTTGTCGCTTGGAGCGTCGCCCCCGCAAGCGCACTGACGATGAAGGAATGCGGCGAGACCTATCGAACAGCCAAGGAAGGCGGCACTCTGAACGGCATGGACTGGACGGCTTTTCGCAAGGAGAAGTGCGCGACATCAGCAGCGGACAGTGTCAGCGAGGATACGGTCAAAACCGAGCCGCAGACGAAAAAGGAAACCAGCGCGGCGGTCGCCCCCACTGTAGCGCCCGCGGGCGTGACATTCCCGACCACGCTGGCCGGCGAGTTCAAGACCGAAAAGCCCGCGAAGGCGCGCATGAAGACCTGTCTGCAGGGCTACCATGGCAACAAGGACGCGGGCACGTTGAACGGCCTTCGCTGGATCCAGAAGGGCGGCGGTTATTACAGCCTGTGCAATGCCAAGCTGAAGAGCTGAGCGACAAGGCATCTGAAGAAGAGAAGGCCTGCGAACCGCAGGGTTCGCGGGCCTTTTTGTTGCCTTCGAGGGCACGCCAGCGGCGACGTTGCCAATCTCCCCCCTTGCGGGGGGAGATTGGCTATCACCTAGGCTTTCGCCAATCGTCACCGTCGCAGATGCGAGGTCGCGGACAACTCCTCCTCAACGCCAAAAACAAAAAACGCCGCGGAGTAAGCCGCGGCGTTCGATGAAATCAGTGGTCAAGCTCAACTCGACGGCTGCGGTTCCATACCGCCTTCGGGCTCAGGACCCTTCTTTCGCCGGCCGCCGGACTTCGGCACGGCCGAGCCACGGCTCGGCGGCGTATCGTCGCCGAGGTCGCGCGCGGGCTTGTGGCCGGCGATCAACTGCTTGATCTCCTCGCCGGACAGCGTCTCGTATTCCAGCAGGCCCTGCGCCAGCGCGATCCATTCCTTCTTCTTCTTGGTCAGGATGGACTTCGCCGACGAATAGGCCTCGTCGATCAGGCGGCGCACTTCGGCATCGATGATCTGCGCCGTTTCTTCCGAGACGTTCTGCGTGCGGGCCACGGAATGCCCAAGGAACACTTCTTCCTGGTTGTCGCCATAGGCGACATGGCCGAGCTTGTCGGAAAAGCCCCAGCGCGTGACCATGGCGCGGGCCAGCTTGGTCGCCTGCTCGATATCCGAAGAGGCTCCGGAGGTGATGTTCTCCTTGCCGAACTTGAACTCCTCGGCGACGCGGCCGCCCATCATGATGGCGAGACGCGAGATCATGTATTTGTAGCTCATCGAATAGCGGTCGCCTTCGGGCAACTGCATGACCATGCCGAGCGCGCGACCGCGTGGAATGATCGTGGCCTTGTGCAGCGGATCGGCCGATGGCACGTTGAGCGCGAGAATGGCGTGGCCGGCCTCATGGTAGGCGGTCAGCTCCTTCTCGGCCTGGGTCATGGCCGACGAGCGGCGCTCGGCGCCCATCATGATTTTGTCCTTGGCGTCCTCGAATTCGGCCATGGTGACGAGGCGCTTGTTGCGCCGTGCCGCCATCAGCGCGGATTCGTTGACGAGGTTCATCAGATCGGCGCCGGAAAAGCCCGGCGTACCGCGCGCGATCACCTTGAGGTCGACATTGGGCGCCAGCGGCACGTTGCGCACATGCACCTTGAGGATCTTCTCGCGGCCGACGATGTCAGGGTTCGGCACCACGACCTGGCGGTCGAAGCGGCCTGGCCTGAGCAGGGCGGGGTCAAGCACGTCGGGCCGGTTGGTGGCGGCGATCAGGATGATGCTTTCGTTGGATTCGAAGCCGTCCATCTCGACCAGCAGCTGGTTCAGCGTCTGCTCGCGTTCGTCGTTGCCACCGCCGAGGCCGGCGCCGCGATGACGGCCGACAGCGTCGATTTCGTCGATGAAGATGATGCAGGGTGCGTTCTTCTTGGCCTGGTCGAACATATCGCGGACGCGGCTTGCACCAACGCCTACGAACATCTCGACGAAGTCAGAACCGGAAATGGTGAAGAACGGCACATTGGCTTCGCCGGCAACCGAGCGGGCGAGCAGCGTCTTGCCGGTTCCCGGAGGGCCGACGAGCAGCACGCCGCGCGGAATCTTGCCGCCGAGCCGCTGGAATTTCTGCGGATCGCGCAGGAACTCGACGATCTCTTCCAGATCTTCCTTGGCTTCGTCGACGCCGGCAACATCCTGGAAGGTGACGCGGCCATGCGCTTCGGTGAGCAGCTTGGCCTTCGACTTGCCAAAGCCCATCGCGCGGCCGGAGCCGGACTGCATCTGGCGCATGAAGAATATCCAGACGCCGAGGATGAGGATCATCGGCAGCCAAGAGATCAAATAGCCGAACAGCGAATTGGAACCGTCTGTTTCAGGCCGCGCATTGATGGTGACGTTCTTGTCCTGCAGCCGCGAGACCAGCGAAGGATCGCCGGGCGAATAGGTCTGGAAGCCGCTGGCATTGTCGGTGTAGGTGCCGCTGATGCGGGCGCCCGCGATGGTCACCGTCTTGACCCGGCCCGCCGCGACATCCTGCAGGAACTGCGAATAAGGCACATCGCTGGAAGCCCCTCGCGTCTGCGGCGTCTGGAACAGATTGAACAGGGCTATGAGCAGGACCGCTATGATCGCCCAGAGCGCGAGGTTGCGATAGTTCGGATTCATCAATTGTCCCGTTGGCGTCCGCGGGGCGGACACGCGTCATGAGAGGAAACTTGCGCCTAACATAGGGAGAGCACCTCCCCTTGCCAAGCATAACAGCACGTCTGGGTTAAGCTTTCGCGCAACCATCAGCCGGCACTATGGCCGCTGAAAGGCAAGGGCGGGACCGGGGCCGCGCCAATCAGCCCGGCGACGGCCTGCGCCGGCGCCAGGTCGAAGGACGGCAGGAAGCGGGCAAAGGGACTAACGACCGGCCGCACTTCCACCATCGCCGACTTCAGTTCATATCCAGGCAAACCAAGGCATTCCCCGGCGTGCCACAACGCCGGTTCGGCCGCGAGCGCGGCGCGCATCAGGCTCGGCGGGGCTTTTCCTTGGCCCGTCGCCAGCCGCTTCGCCGCTGCCGTGCCTAGCGGGGCAATCAACAATGCGCTGCTGCTGTCGTTCAATGTGATGCGCCGGCGGCCATCCCACAGGGTGCTGCCAGTAAGGGTTGCGGCGGCGGGCAGGCCGCGCGCCTCGCGGCGCAGGAAGATGCCGGAGCGCCGGGAATCGACAACCGTCCGCGACAATGTGGCGCAAAGAAATCCAGCCCTCAGCCGACCGAACAGAGCCTCGCTGCGGGCCTGATCCGGCAGGAAGGCAATTCCGCCGGTCATGGCCAGCAGGATACGCAACGCATAGACGGCCGCTCGCTCGTCGCCTGTGTTCAGCAAGAGCGGATCAAGACGAATGAGCCCGCAGGACAGCCGGGTCGCGAAATCGCCGATCAAACTTGCGGCGGCGAGGCCGAGTTGACTGCGCGCGCGGCCCTCATGCGCGGCCAGCGCCAGTGCATCGTCGATGCGCTGCGCACCGTTGCTGTCGGCAAGGG
This sequence comes from Mesorhizobium sp. M7A.F.Ca.CA.001.10.2.1, assembly GCF_003998575.1. Classification (NCBI taxonomy): domain Bacteria; kingdom Pseudomonadati; phylum Pseudomonadota; class Alphaproteobacteria; order Hyphomicrobiales; family Phyllobacteriaceae; genus Mesorhizobium; species Mesorhizobium sp. M7A.F.Ca.CA.001.10.2.1. Next base: position 4,256 of record NZ_RZQY01000238.1, read on the forward strand.
CTGCCCGCACACGCGGCCGCTCGAAGGCCGCGTCGATATTGGTGGGGTCGTCGGCCCAGCCGACATTCTCACGCCGCAGGACGTCGCGCAGCGCCTCGCGCCGCAACCCGAGAAGCGGCCGAACGATCCACTCGCGCCAGTCATACAAGGTGGCCGGCGCCATGCCGGCAAGTCCCCGGCCTGCCATTTCGGCATGGCCTTGGCCCCCGTCCCGCGCCAATCCTTCCTCGCGCGCTTGCCGCATCAGCACCGTCTCTGCCTGGTCATCGGCGGTATGGCCGGTGAGGATCAGGCCGATGCCTTCGGCTTGTGCCGCCTCGGCCAGCAGCCGGTAGCGCGCCTCGCGAGCGGCGGCGGGCAGGCCGGTCGATGGCTTGGGGCCCGACCATGTCAGGATGCGGTGTGAAATTCCGAGTCTGGCGCACAGCTTCGCCACTGTTTGCGCTTCCGCAGCCGAACCGGACCGCAAACCGTGGTCGATCGTTACCGCCAGCAGCCTGGTTGCCGGCGCCTTACGGTCGAGATGGTGTCTGAGAAGAAGGAGCAGGGCGGTCGAGTCGCTGCCGCCGGACACGGCCGCAACAGCGCCGCTGGTAAAATCGATATGCGAAAAAGGGTTAGTCGAAAGGTCCGGCTCGGTGTCGAGCATAATGCATGTCGCCCAAAAGTGATCCCGGTTTCAGGACAACGACATGTAGGACAAGGATCAGCAGGCAGCCAGAGCCTTCTCCTGCTTGACGCGTTCCTTGAGCGCACTGGAAATATCAGGGTAGCGCTTGCCGACCTCGCTGAAGGTGGCACAGGCAACATCATGCTGCTTGAGGCCGACCAGCGACACGCCGAGCTTCAGCAACATGTCGGGAGCTTTCTTGGCCTTGGGGTAGTCCTTGCTGGCGGCAAGGAACGTCTCGGCCGCGTCGCGGTATTTCTGCTGGCCGAGCAATGACTCGCCCAGCCAGTAATGCGCGTCCGCCGCCTTCGCATCCTTGGGGAAGCGGGCGATGTGATCGCGAAAACCCTGCTCGGCGGTGCCGTAGTCGCCCGAGAGGATGAACTGGTAGGAGTTGCGGTAAAGCTCTTCCGGGTTGTTGGTGGCGGGCAACGCCGCGACCACCGTATCGGATTTTCCGGCCTTGGGCGCCGCCCCGGCGACTGGCGCGGTGTCCTGCGCCGGCGCGGTCGATTGCGTGTTGCCGCCGGCATCGATGACATTGCCGTTCTTGTCGACGGTGATGGTGCCGAAATTCTTTTCCGGCGCTCCCGTACCGGGAATAACCTTTCCGGGGTCGCCGTCGGGAGATTCGACGATGACATCCTCGACCGTCTTGCCGCCTGCCGATTGATCGTTGGCGGGCGCGGCGCCGGCATCGGCCGGCGCCCGTATTGCCGGGGCCGCCGCCACATCGTTGTCGGTGCCGGTGGTGGCGTCCGATTTCTTCTGCGCCGGCGGCTGCCCGCCTTGCGTGCCGCCGCCTTCCAGCTGCTGGAAGCGGAATTCATTGTCTTCCTGCTGCTTGCGGATCTGCTCCTGCATCTGCAGGACCTGGAAATTGAGTTCCTCGATCTTGCCGTTCATCTGCCGCAGCTGCTCTTCCAGGCTGGTGACAGCGGCAGGATCGGATTGCACCAGCTGAACCTGGTCCGGTTTCTTCTTTTGACCGAAAAGGTTGGGCAATTCGATACTGGGAAGATGGAAGGTAAAGCCGCTGTCGGTTGATTGCCCCGTGCCGCTCGCCCCGGTGCCGCTGGCCAGGGCGGTGACGCCTGATAGGAGCAGCAGCGCAAGCGTGCCGCTCAGAACCGATCTCAAATGCATGTGCCTCTCGCAGTGATTTCGTTAGCTTGTTCGCGCCTTCCAATCAGCATGGGACCAGCCAAGCGCCCTCGGCTCATAGCAGGAGCCGAGACTTCGGCCAAATTTTGTTTCGGGCATCCGGATGTGAAAAAGGCGGCCCCCAAGGCCGCCTTTCGCACAGGTATGTTGCATTTTTACCGCTAGACGGCCGCCGTTCTTGACGCGCCGGTCGGCTGCGTGATGCTTCAGGAGCCAGCGCCGCTAAGCGTGGTGACCGCGCGGCGGTTCTGCGACCAGCAGGAGATGTCGTCGCAAACCGCGACCGGACGTTCCTTGCCGTAGGAAATGGTCTTGAGACGGCTGGCCGAGACGCCCTTGGCGACAAGGAAGTCACGGGTGGCGGCGGCGCGGCGGGCGCCGAGCGCCAGATTGTATTCACGTGTGCCGCGTTCGTCGGCATGACCTTCGACGACGATGGCATACTGCTTGTACTGGTTCAGCCACTGCGCCTGGCGCGAGAGCGTCGTCTGCGCGTCGGCACGGATCGAGGTCGAGTCCGTATCGAAGAAGATGCGGTCGCCAATGTTGACGGTGAAGTCCTGCGCCGATCCGGGTGTTGCGGCGCCGGCGCCGTTAAGGCCAAGATCGGCCGCGTTGTTCGGCGTCTTCTTCGAGGCGCAACCTGCGATGGCGAGCATCGCCACCAGCGCGATCATGACCGGGTTTCTGGTAAGTGCTGCAATACGGCCCATGCCGCCTCTCCTTCGTATTTCGAGTGATCTAATTTGAGTGATTTCGTTGATCACCCAGTAACCACGTTTGGGTTAACCGGCATTCAAGAAACACGGTTAAATTTTGGTTTAAGCTGCCCGTCCGCAGCCGTTTTGGCCTGAAGCCACATTTCACGCGGACCCTAGGCGTAAATACGGCCAAAACGCGACAAAGAGATGGAAATGAGGAATTGAAGAGTTGGGGAATTGAGGAACTGAAGAGAGAATTCACTTCAGCTTTTCTCTCAGATTGATCAGCATGCCGTAGATATGGGCATAGGATCGCAGCCAATCGTCGTGTTGTGTCTGGCTGATGTATCCAAGGTCGAACGCATAGGAAATCCACGTCTCCACCTCGCTGCATGACCCCATTGCCATCGAAATGAACCGCGCGAATTCGGGTTTGGAGTGAGTCTGCTTGGCAAATCCTTCAGCCAAATTGGCGCAGATTCCTTTGCTGGAGCGACGCAACTGATCAGCCAGTGCGTATTGCTCCATTTTCGGGAAAGCGAGCTTTATGGACGTCAAGAGAAACCACATAAGCGCGCTTATATACCTCTAGATCCTTCGCGCGATTAATGTAGCCGCCCGCCTTCTCCATTCTTCAGTTCTTCAGTTCCCCAGTTCCTCTATTCAAGCAGCGGCGACCAGGCCGGGTCGGAAGCGAAGTTCGCCGTCGGGATCGATTGTTCGTTGCGTCCGGTCAGATCGACCGAAACCAGTTTGGGCCCGCCGGCGGAATCGCGGAAGAACATCAGCACGCGGCCGTTCGGTGCCCAGGTCGGTCCCTCCTGCTGGAAGCCGGAGGACAGGATGCGCTCGCCCGATCCATCGGTCTTCATGACGCCGATCTGGAATTCGCCGCCGGTCTGCTTGGTGAAAGCGATGAGGTCGCCGCGCGGCGACCATACCGGCGTCGAATAGACGCCGTCGCCAAAGGAAATGCGGGTCTGGCCCGAGCCGTCGGCTCCCATCACGTAGATCTGCGCGCGGCCGCCACGGTCGGAGGTGAACACCACCTTGCTGCCGTCGGGCGAATAGGACGGCGAGGTGTCGATGGCGGTCGAGTTGGTCAGCCTCGTCGTCGAGCGGCTGCGCAGGTCCATGGCGAAGATGTTGGAATTGCCGTCGTCGCGCAGCAGGCTCATGATCACCTTCTGGCCGTCGGGCGAAAAGCGCGGCGCAAAGGTCATGCCCGGAAAGTTGCCGACCAGTTCGCGCTGCCCCGTTTCGATCTGCAGCAGGTAGACCCGCGGCTGGCCGCTTTCATAGGACATGTAGGTGATTTCCTGCCGGTTCGGCGAGAAACGCGTCGTCTTCATCGACGAATCCGGCGCCAAGAATGCGCGCAAGAAGCGCCTCGCGATCATGGACCAGGACGGCGCCAACGTTCGCTATCTCTCGGACGGCAGGTCGATCG
>NZ_RZQY01000239.1:0-8231 GCF_003998575.1 Mesorhizobium sp. M7A.F.Ca.CA.001.10.2.1
GCGCAAGGGATCGGCGCCAGCGGCCCATCCAGCACGCGCACGACATGGCCGATCTTGATTTCGGAGGCCGGCCGGGCGAGGCGATAGCCGCCTTCCTTGCCTTTGCGGCTCTGGACGAAGCCGGCGTTGCGCAACTCGCCCAGAATGGCATCGAGGAATTTCTTCGGGATGTTGTTGGCCACCGCGATGTCATTGACGAAGGCCAATTGGCCGGCCGGCAGGCCGGACAGATGCACGAGGGCCTTGAGGCCGTATTTGCCTTTTTTCGTCAGCATGCCCAGATCAACCCATTGAAGCCCCAACCACTCGCATCTGGCGACTGTTTGTGTGCAAATAATGACGTTTTCGCCGCGCGATGATGTTTCGCGAAAACAAGCCGCCGGATTGCAGTTAGGCACAAACGCGTTGATTCTTTGTAACGTTTTGCACTGAGAAGGCGGATATTCCGCTGATAACCAGGTTTTCGGCGTTCAAAACGAAAAAAGCCGGCAGGGCGCCGGCTTTTCCGTCAACTGCGCAGATATCGCGGCCTTCAGCGGCTGCCGTAGGTCTGGTCGAGCAGGCCGCCAGCGGCGAAATGCTCTTTCTGCACTTTGTCCCAGCCGCCGAAGACGTCTTCCACCGTCAGCAGCCGGATATCGGGGAAATCGGCCTTGTATTTTGCCGCCACAGCGGCGTCGCGGGCTCTGAGGCCGTTGCGGGCGGCGATGTCCTGGCCCTCCGGCGTGTAGAGGAAGTCGAGATAGGTCTTGGCCAGATCGCGCGTGCCGTGCTCGTCGGCAACCTTGTCGACGATCGCGACGGGGAATTCGGCCAGCAGGCTGACCGTCGGAGTGACCTGCTCGAACTTGCCGTCGCCATACTCCTTGCGAATGCCGCGCGTCTCCGACTCGAAGGTGATCAGCACATCACCGATCTCGCGCTGCACGAAGGTGGTGGTCGCGGCGCGGCCGCCGGTGTCGAAAATCGGCACGTTGTTGAAAAGCTTGGTGATGAACTCCTTCACCTTGGCCTCGTCGCCCTTGAAGGCTTCCTTGGCGTAGGCGGTGGCCGCCAGATAGGTGTAGCGCGCATTGCCGGAGGTTTTCGGATTTGGGAAAATCACCTGCACGTCGTCGCGCACGAGATCGTTCCAGTCCTTGATATGCTTGGGATTGCCCGCGCGGACAAGGAAGGACGGCAGCGAATAGAAGGGCGAGGCGTTGTCGGGAAAATCCTTTTGCCAGTCGGCCGAGACGAGGTCCTTCTTGACCAGGAAGTCGATGTCGGTGACCTGGTTGAAGGTAACGACATCGGCGCCAAGGCCCTCGGCGATGGCACGCGCCTGCGCCGAAGTGCCGGCATGCGACTGATCGACCGTGACGCCCGGATGCTGCGCGATGAAGGCCTTGTTCACCTGCACGAACAGTTCGCGGCCGACGTCATAGGACGCATTGAGCAGTTTGTCGGCCGACCAGGCTTGGGAGGATGCAAGGAACAGGCCTGCGACGGTGGCAAGCCCGAGGAAAAATCGTCTCATGAAAACAGGCTCCGATGCAATTTATGGTGGGACCATAGCCGGGGTGCGTGGTGTGCGACGAGGCATGCGCCGTAGGTTCGTGGCCTCATCGTAGGAAAATATGTCGCCTAAGTCGATGAATGTTGGAATTCTGTTCCAGGAGAATGCTACCTTCGTCGGAGTTTTTCTGCGCCTTGTTTTGCGGCGCTGCATGGCATATACAAAAGGCATATACAAAAGAGCTGCAACATGCCCCAGAGCCGACATTCAACAACGCCGCCCAAGGAGGCGAAGCTGTTTCGCAACAACCGCAGCCAGGCGGTGCGCATTCCTGTCGAGTTCGAGCTTCCCGGCGAAAAAGTCCTGATCAGCCGGGAAGGCGATCGTCTTGTCATCGAGCCGGTTCGCAAGCCTGGCCTCACCGCGTTGCTCGCCCAGTGGGCGAAAGAGCCGCCGCTCGATCCTGAAGACGACTTCCCCGAGATCTACGACACGCCAGTCAAATCCGAGGACATTTTCTAGATGCGGTTCATGCTGGATACGAACATTATCAGCGACATGATCCGAAACCCGGCTGGCAAGGCCGCGAGGGCAATGTCGCGCGAGGGAGATGACGCCGTTTGCACCAGCATCGTGGTCGCCTCGGAATTGCGATATGGCTGCGCCAAGAAGGGATCGGCCAAGCTGCTCAAGAAGGTTGAAGACTTGCTGGCCGAGATTCCTGTCTTGCCGCTCGATGTGCCGGTGGATGCCGAGTATGGCGGACTTCGCGCCGAGCTTGAAGCCGCGGGCCAGACCATTGGCCACAACGATCTTTTTATCGCCGCTCATGCCTGTGCATTGGGCACCACGCTGGTGACCGCCAACACGGGAGAGTTCAACCGGATCAGGGGCCTGAAGGTCGAGAACTGGCTGGCGTAGCCATAGACCAGAGGATCAAGCCGCCGGAAAAAGCTTCCAGCGTCCGGGGCGGAACGCCACCCGGCTTTTCTGCGCCGCGGGGTGATCGACCGGCAGTTCGATTTCGACCCGCTGGCGCTCTCCGCCTATTTCAAGCTCGACCCGGCGCGTGCCGGCCACGCGGCGGCTGGCGGCGACCGTGCCGGCGATGCAGCCGCTGCAGCCGTCCAGCAATTCGACATCGTGCGGGCGGAAGTAGAGCGTCGCATCGCCCGAGGGCTCGTTGGGCGCGGCAAGCCCGATCGGACGGTCGGCGAGCCAGATTTCGCCATTCTCGACCTTGACGGGAAGCGAGCTCGATTCACCGATGAAGCCGTAGACGAAGGGCGAGTTCGGCGTGTCGTAGATATCGTCGGCGGTGCCGACCTGCTCGATGCGGCCCTGGCTCATCACCACGACGCGGTCGGCAAGCTCCAGCGCCTCTTCCTGGTCGTGGGTGACGAAGACGGTGGTGTGGCCGGTGGCGTCATGGATTTCGCGCAGCCAGCGGCGCAATTCCCGGCGCACTTGCGCGTCAAGCGCGCCGAACGGCTCGTCGAGCAGCAGCACCTTGGGCTCGATCGCCATGGCGCGCGCCAGCGCCACGCGCTGCCTCTGGCCGCCGGAGAGCTGCGCCGGATAGCGCTTTTCGAGCCCTGAAAGCTGGACGAGGTCCAGAAGCTCGGAGGCGCGACGGCGGATCTCCTGCGCCGGCGGGCGCGACGGTCCGTGCCGGACCTTCAGGCCGAAGCCGATATTGTCCGCCACCGTCATGTGCCGGAACAGCGCATAGTGCTGGAAGACAAAGCCGACATTGCGCTCCTGGATGGACTTGTGCGAGGCGTCCTCGTCGCCGAAGAATATCTTTCCCCGTGTCGGCCGCTCCAGCCCGGCGATCAGCCTGAGCAGCGTCGTCTTGCCGGAACCGGACGGTCCCAGCAACGCGATCAGTTCGCCCGACTTGATGTCGAGCGACACGTCGTGAAGCGCCGGAAACTGGTCAAACTCCTTGCGCACGTTGGCAACGCGAACTTCCATAGTGGTCCCTTTGTCAGTGCCCGCGTGTCGCGGCGATCTCGGCGCCGTAGCGCATCTCGAGAAGTGTTTTCAAGACCAGCGTGACGAGCGCCAGGCCCGCAAGCAATGAAGCGACGGCGAAGGCACCGACGGCGTTGTACTCGTTGTAGAGGATTTCGACATGCAGCGGCATGGTGTTGGTCAGGCCGCGTATGTGGCCCGACACCACCGATACCGCGCCGAACTCGCCCATGGCACGCGCATTGCACAGGAGCACGCCGTAGAGCAGCCCCCATTTGACGTTGGGCAAGGTCACGTACCAGAAGGTCTGCCAGCCATTGGCGCCGAGCGAAAGCGCTGCCTCCTCGTCGCCATTGCCTTGTTCCTGCATCAGCGGGATCAACTCGCGGGCGACGAAGGGGAAGGTGACGAAGATTGTGGCCAGCACGATGCCCGGCACGGCAAACAGGATGACGATGCCATGCGCTTTCAGCCATGTGCCGAGCAGCCCCTGGGCGCCGAACAGAAGCACATAGACGAGGCCCGATATGACCGGCGAGACCGAGAAGGGGAGGTCGATCAGCGTGGTCAGGAAGGCCTTGCCCTTGAACTCGAACTTGGCGATCGCCCAGGCGGCGGAGATGCCGAAGACGATGTTGAGCGGCACCGAGATCGCCGCCACCAGCAGCGTCAGCCGGATCGCCGAGCGCGTGTCGGCACTGCCGAGCGCTTCGGTGTAGGCACCGATGCCCTTGGCGAAGGCTTCGTTGAAGACGATGATCAGCGGCAAGAGCAGGAAAATGCCGAGGAAGGCGAAGGCGACGGCCATCAGAGCAAGGCGCGCAGGGCGGCTTTCAGTGACCGCCGCCGACTGGCTTTCATGATGCGGTTCGTAGGATTTGATCTCCGGGTCAGCCATAGCGCTTGCGGCTCCATGACTGTGCGAGATTGACGACCAAAAGCATGATGAACGACAGAGCGAGCATGATCGCCGCGATCGCTGTCGCCGCCGGATAATTGTATTCCTCCAACCGAATGACGATCAGCAGGGGTGCGATTTCTGATTTGTAGGGCAAGTTGCCGGCGATGAAGATGACCGAGCCGTATTCACCGACGCCACGCGCGAAGGCGAGGGCGAAGCCGGTGACGATGGCCGGCGCCAGGCCCGGAAACAGGATGCGGGTGATGATCTGGAAGCGATTGGCGCCAAGCGTGGCGGCGGCTTCCTCCACTTCCTTGTCGATCTCCTCCATGATCGGCTGCACGGTGCGCACGACGAAGGGCAGGCCGATGAAGATCAGCGCGATGACAATACCGAGCGGCGTATAGGCGACCTTGATGCCGAGCGGCATCAGCAATTTGCCGATCCAGCCGTTCGGCGCGTAGAGCGTGGTCAGCGCGATGCCGGCCACAGCCGTCGGCAGGGCGAAGGGCAGGTCGACCATGGCATCGACGATGCGGCGGCCGGGGAAACGGTATCGCACCAGCACCCATGCGACCAGCGTGCCGAAGACGACGTTGACCGCAGCCGCGACGAAGGCGGTGCCGAAGCTGATTCTCAGCGCATTGATGGTGCGGCGATCGGTGGCGATCGCCCAGAATTCAGGCCAGCCAAGGGCGGCCGAGCGCCAGAGCAGCCCGGATAGCGGGATGAGGATGATGAGGGTGAGGTAGGCAAGCGAGAAGCCGAGCGTCAATCCGAAACCCGGAATGACGCTCGGCTGCCTGAATCGCCACCCCGCCTGGGCGGGTGCTGTGGTCATGTCGTCCTGAATATCGACTGCTTACTGGGGCTTGTAGATCTGGTCGAATATACCACCATCGCCGAAATGATAAGGCTGTGCTTTTTTCCAGCCACCAAACTGTGGATCGTCGATGGTTACGAGCTTGATCGGCGGCAGCTTGGCGAGGTCCTCGGCCGGCACCAGATCGGGCTTGGCAGGACGATAATGGTTCTTGGCGATGATCGTCTGCGCTTCTTTGGAATAGAGCCAGCTCAGATAGGCTTCGGCGACCTTGCGCGTGCCCTTGGCATCGACATTGGCGTCGACTACCGCCACCGGCGGTTCTGCCAGGATGGAGGTCGGCGGGTAGACGATGTCGAAATTGTCGGCACCGAACTCGTCGAGCGCCAGATAGGCCTCGTTTTCCCAGGCGATAAGCACATCGCCAAGACCCTTTTGCGCGAAGGTCACGGTCGAGCCGCGCGCGCCGGTGTCGAGCACCGGAGCATTGGCGTAGAGCTTGCCGACGAACTCCTTGGTCTTGGCCTCGTCGCCGCCGTCATTGGCGTTGGCGTAGGCCCAGGCGGCGAGATAGTTCCAGCGCGCGCCGCCGGAGGTTTTGGGATTGGGCGTAATCACCTGGACACCGTCCTTGACGAGGTCGCTCCAGTCGTGAATGCCCTTGGGATTGCCCTTGCGGACGAGGAAGATGATGGTCGAGGTGTAAGGCGCTGAATTGTTTTCGAATTTGGTGCGCCAGTCCGGATTGATCTTCTTCGCCTTCGAGACGATGGCGTTGATGTCGCCTTCAAGTGCCAGCGTCACCACATCGGCATCGAGGCCATCGATCACGGCGCGGGCCTGGGCGCCCGATCCGCCATGCGACTGCTGGACGGTGACGGTCTCTCCGGTCTCGGCCTTCCAATGCGCGACGAAAGCTTCGTCATAGGCCTTGTAGAGCTCGCGTGTCGGATCGTAGGACACGTTGAGAATGGTGGTATCGGCAAACGCGAAACCGAGCGTGCCGAACTGGACAGATGTGGCGACCAGTGCGCCGAGCAGTTTCCTGAAATGAGGTTTGGTCATTTCTGCCTCCGTTGAACCCGCGCCAAATCTACCGAATTGGTAGAAATTAGATGCATTCAATGTTGCCTTTTTTGCCCCTCTTGAGAAAATGTTCGACGCCATTTCGCCGTTAGGAGAAATATTTTCCTCTTGAGGCCAAAGGAAGAATCCATGACCCGGCCACTCAGCCTATCTAGCAAGGGGCGGTGCCGAGGCAAGGTGCGGAATTTGGTCCGGTGCATCAATCGGCGGTGATGGGAAAGTCGAAACGCTGTCTGGCGAACGGTTCGCTTTTCAGCGTGAAGTGCCACCATTCCCTTGCATAGTTCTTGAAGCCGCCGGCGCGCATGGCGTCGACAAGCATCTTGCGGTTTGCCGCCACTTCACTGGCAAGGCCTCGGTGGGCGGTTTCGCTCATCGGATCAAAGCAGTCGAAGCCGGTGCCGAAATCGAGCGTGTCGGCATCGCCCGCGCCGCAGGCCTGGTTCGGGCTGGACCTGCGGTCCGTCCGGGCGACGGCGACATCGACGGTCGAGCCACGTGAATGGGTCGATAGTTCTCCGACATAACCCTTGGCGATCAGCTCACTGCGCCTGACCTTCGGATACCATTGTGGATCGGGCGACCCGCCATCGCGCGTCCATTCATTCATGTCGGCGACGGCGCGGGCAGGGCGGTAGCAATCGAACAACATCAGGGTCAGGCCTTTGGCGGCGATCGCTTTCTGGACGGCGGACAGTGCCTTTGCCGCCTGCTCGGTGAGGATGCAGGCCGGGGCGTCATAGCCGTCCACCTTGCGATGCAGAAAATTGTCCGATCCGGCGTAGCGTATGTCCTGGCGGATCGAGGGATCGACATCGGCGAGCCGGACGAAGCCGGCGGGCAGGGCATCGGCCAAAGCGGGGAGGGTGGTTGCCGCGACAAGGATTGTTGCTGCCAGTGCCGAGGCTGCCGACAAGAACGGATTGCGCGAGGGGTGCCTCGGAACAGGCATGGGTGAGTATCCTGCTATCTGCCGAGCGTCCGGAAAGCCAATTCCATGAATCTCTTGGCGCGATCTATTCGACGAACACCTTCACACTCGCCGCACGCCCTGCGGCGTCGATGACGGTCAGCGTCGAATAGCCGGCGCCGTCGGGCTGCCAGGTCGCGGTGCGGCGACGATCGATGCCTGCCAGCGGCTTGCCGTTGGCGAGCCAGCGGAACGGCGCACGGCCGCCTTGCAGCTTCAGCACCAGTGGCGAGGCGTCGGCCGAATTGGTGCCGAGATCGACGCGGGCGCCGTCAGGCGGGAAGATGATGGTCGGTGCGGGTTCGCTCACCGTCGCCTGCACCAGGCCATCCGACCCGGCGCCGAAGCGGGCGAGCGTCACCGGCAGGTCCTCGCGTCTGGGGCTGAACATGCCGGGCGGTTTGCCCGGCAAGGGGACGGTGGCGAGGCCCGAGCGGACAAAACCCTCGAACAGGATGGGAGCGGCCGAGACATAGCCGGAAAGGCCGGGCACCGCGCCGGCATCGGGGCGGCCGACCCAGACGCCCAGCACGTAGCGGCCGTCGAAGCCGACCGACCAGGCGTCGCGGTATCCGTAGGACGTGCCGGTCTTGTAGGCGATGCCGCGCTGCAAGGCCCCCTCGGGCGGCTTGACGCCTGACAATATGTCGATGATCTGCCAGTTGGCCTGACCGTCGAGGATGGTGGCGCTGGTGCGCTCGGCATCGGCAGGCTCGGTGCCGTCATGCAGCGTGTGCGTCTTGCCGCCATTGGCGAGCCCTGTGTAGAGCTGGACGAGGTCGCGCAATGTCACCCCGACGCCGCCAAGACCGATGGCCAGGCCCGGGGCTTCGTTGACCGGCAGTATGGGGCTGACGCCGGCCTGGCGGAAGCGCGCCATCAGCCGCGTTGGCCCGACCGCGTCGAGCACGCGGATCGCCGGCACATTGAGCGACAATTGTAGCGCTTGCCGGATGCTGACATCGCCCTGGTAGCC
>NZ_RZQY01000023.1:0-22854 GCF_003998575.1 Mesorhizobium sp. M7A.F.Ca.CA.001.10.2.1
GGGCTGAGACCGGGCGCCTTTGCTGCTATTCGGCCGCCGGCGGGCTCGAGATTGCGGTGATCAACAAACCGCTCAAACCAGCGGTGCTGCGCTCGATGATGGCCAGGGTCAGGCCGCTGGCACCGGCGGCCGTGCGCACCTCATTGGAGCGGTCTGCGGTGACCAGCACGGCCGGCAGGGTGTCGCCATGGAGCGCGCGCAGCCTGACGATGATATCGAGACCCGTTTCGCCGTCGAGATGGTAGTCGGCAAGGACGATGTCCGGGCGGTGTGTCACCACGCTTTCCAGATCCTTTGAACCGGACACGGTGTCGACGTTGCAACCCCAGCCTTCGAGCAGGAGCCGCATGCCCTCTAGGATGCGGGCGTCGTTGTCGATGCACAGCACATGCAGTCCGGCCAGCGAAGCCGTCGCGCGGGCAGGAACCCTGGCGTCGATCTCGCGCCGCGGTTCCTGCACGGCCGCGACGGGCAGGATGACGGAGAAGCGCGTGCCCTTGCCAGGGTTGGAAAAGATCCGGATCTCCAGCCGCAGCACCCGGGCGATGCGGTCAACGATGGAGAGGCCGAGACCGAGGCCCTCGGCCTCGCGCGCGCCCTCGTCGAGCCGGGTGAATTCGCGAAAGACGGTGTTCAGCTTGTCGCCGGCGATGCCGATGCCGGTGTCGATCACCTGGATCTCGGCCAAATCGCCGCGCCGTCTGACGCCAACCAGCACGCGGCCGTGGCGCGTGTATTTGATGGCGTTGGAGACGAGATTCTGGATCAGGCGGCGCAGCAGATTGCGGTCCGTCGTCACTGTCAGCGATGACGGCATGATGGTCAGCGCGAGCTTCTTCTCGGCGGCGAGCGGCCGGAAGTCGTTGCCGATCTGGCGCAGCAATCCGTCGAGGTTGAAGGCGGTATCGTCCGGCTTCATCGCGCCGGCGTCGAGGCGGGAGATGTCGAGCACGGCGCCGAGGATGGTCTCGACCGATTCCAGCGAGGATTCGATGTTCACGGCGGCCTTGCCGGCAGGCCCTTTGCCGGCCTTCTCGATCAGCGAGGAGCAATAGAGCCGGGCGGCGTTGAGCGGCTGCAGGATGTCGTGGCCGGCGGCGGCGAGGAAGCGCGTCTTGCCGAGATTGGCCTCCTCGGCCAGCATCTGCGCCTGCGCCAGCTCCTCGTTGACCCGGGTCAGTTCGATGGTGCGGGTCTTGACGCGCTGCTCCAGCGATTCATTGGCACGCTTCAGCGCCAGATCCTGTTCGACGCGCCCGGAAATGTCGGCATAGGTGGCGACGATGCCGCCGTCCGGCATCGGGTTGGAGCGCAGTTCCAGGATGCGGCCCGAGGTTTTCAGTTCCATCTGCCATGGGCTGACGAAACTGGTCAGGCGGTTGAGCATGGCCACACGCTGATCGGCGGGGATGTCGCCGCGTTCGGCGAGATGGCGCAGGATGCGGTCGAGCGAGACGCCGACCTGGCCCATCTCGTCGGGCAGGTCGAACAGCGCCCGGTACTGGCGGTTCCAGCAGATCAGGCGGAAATCGCGGTCGAAGACGGTGATGCCCTGTTCCATCTGGTCGAGCGCGATCTGCAACAGGTCGCGGTTGTGCTGCAGCGCCTCGGTGGCGTCGTCGAGCAAGCGGAAGGCATCTCGGGATTCGCGGTCGTGGCGCCGAAACAGCAGCGACAGGATCAGCCGCGCCGAGGAGGAACCGACGGCGCTGGCGAGCAATTGCTCGGAGAAGCGGATGACGTCCATGCTCGCCTGCTCATTGCCGTGCAGCGAGGTTCCGTTGGTCTTTTCGAACGACTGGAAGGAGCGCTCGGTGCGCTCGACGCCGAGATAGCGCCCGATCGTGTCCTTGAGGTCGTTGACGGTGATGGCGGTGCGGAAGCGGCGCAGGCTTGGCATCGGGCCGGCATCGCGCGGCACGAAGATCGACGCCTGGATGCGTTCCAGCGGCACCGATGCGCGCGACAGCGAACCGAGCACGAAGAACACCGCGTTGAGCGACAGGCTCCACAGCACGCCGTGGTTCAGCGGTTCGGCGACGGTGCCGAACAATGCCTGCGGCCGCAGCGCCTCGAAGCCGAACAGCCCGTGCACGATGATGCCGGTATCAGGGGCGGCAAGCGATGGAAACAGCAGCGTGTAGCCCCAGACGAGGATGCCGGCGACCATGCCAAGTGCCGCACCCCGGCCAGTGGCGCCGCGCCAGATCAGCCCGCCGATCAGCGCCGGCGCGAACTGGGCGATGGCCGCGAACGACATCAGGCCGATCGACGACAGCCGCGCGCTGTCAGTGCTCTCGCGATAATAGAGGAAGGCGATGAACAAAAGGATGAAGATCGCCCCGCGCCGAACATTGAGAATGAGCGTCGACCAGTCCTCGGTCTCGGAGGTCGAGGTCTTGAGCAGGCGGCGCACGAACAGCGGAATGACGAGGTCGTTGGAGATCATGATCGACAGCGCCACGCTCTCGACGATCACCATCGCCGTCGCCGCCGACAGGCCGCCGATGAAAGCCGCCATCGCCAGCAAGTCATGGCCAGTGAACAAGGGCAGCGACAGCACGTAGAGATCGCTGCTGGTCCCGGTGCCGACCAGCGACAGGCCGGCAAAAGCGATCGGCAGCACGAACAGATTGATCGCCACGAGGTAGAGCGGAAACACCCATGTCGCGGTGCGCAGTTCGGCCTCGCCGCGGTTCTCGACGATGGTGACGTAGAACTGCCGCGGCAGCATGATGATGGCAAAGCCGCTAAGGCAAGTCAGCACCAGCCAGGTGGCGAGCGAGGTGTTGTAGCTCATCGCCTGCCGGACCTGCCCGTTCTGGGCGAGCTTGTCGAACATGTCGCCCGGGCCGCCGAAGATCAGGAAGGTGACCATCAGGCCGATCGCCAGGAAGGCGGCGAGCTTGACCACGGTTTCGACCGCCACCGCCAGCACCAGCCCGTCCTGGTGTTCGGTGGCGTCGGCGTGACGGGTTCCAAACAGCACCGCAAACAGCGCCAGGAGCATGGCGACGACCAACGAGATGTCGCTGACGAAGGGATCGAACGAAGGCGGCGATCCCGTATAGTGCTCGACCATCAGGCTGACCGAACCGGAGATCGCCTTCAACTGCAGCGCGATATAGGGCACCGCGCCGATGGTGGCGATCAGTGTGGCGATCGCCGCGACGGTGAAACTCTTGCCGTAGCGCGCGCCGAGGAAATCCGCGATCGAGGTGATCTTCTCGGTCTTGGCCAGCCGCACGATGCGGTTGAGCAGCGGGAAGCCGAACACGAAGACGAGCACCGGGCCCGTATAGATGCCGAGGAATTCGAGGCCGCGTTCGGAAGAGAGACCGACCGAGCCGAAGAAAGTCCAGGATGTGCAGTAGATAGCGAGGCTGAGTGCGTAGATGAAAGGCCGCCCCCGGCTCGGCTCGGAGATGGCCGAGCGGCGGTCGCCGAGGCTGGCGATGGCAAACAGCAGCGTCACATAGGCGACCGCGATGATGACGATGAACAAGCCCTGCACGCTTGGACTTTCCTCCTCTGCCGTCTTTCTATCCGGCTTGCCCGGACGCAATCACAGCTTGGCGTCCGAGTCCATTGCAGAGCTGTGTAGGACGGTTCTCAGACCGGCGCGTCGGTGTCGATGTCGTTATGGTGAAGATCGCCGCTGGGCGCCGTGGAAGATGCTGCCGACAATGATCTCCTCCGAACCCATACGATAGAGGATGATGTGCTTGCCATGGACGAACTGATGGGTCCTGCCTTCATAGAGCCTGCCCATATTCGGGTAATCGCCGAGCAACTCAAACACCGCGTCGAGTTCACGCAGATACTTTTCGGCCTGAGTGTGGCCGAAGTTTTCGAAGGTGTGTCGGTAAATGTCTTTCAGATCGCGTTCGGCGCGATGCGTTATCCTATGACGCATGCGGGAATTCGGCACGCGCTTCCCGAATAATGTCGTCGATAGACTTGTCGCTGACGGGGCTCTCAAAACCTTCGTCGATGGCCGCCTGAATCGCTTTCCGCTTCTCATCGGGCGAAAGTGCGTCGAACCAAGCGCGCTGCTCCTTTGTCGGAGCCGCCCACGGGTAAACGTCAATGCTGATGGTTTCGAGCATGTTCATGAGAATATTGTAGGCGAAAACGCCTATGATTGCCAGAAATTCAACGCTGCTCCTGCCGAACCGTGGGTCTCGAACAACTGAACCGGGGTCGGTCTCGGCGAGCAACCTAGCCGGCTCCCGGTAAGGAGAAACCGGTTGCTTTCTCCTTTTTGCCGATGTTGCGTCAGGAGGTTTTTGTTATGTTGTCTCAGGTCGATGTCGCAAGGACGGAAACGGCAACTCGGCCAGTCACGACAAGGAGGGTCGAATGCTGAAAGAATTCCAGGAATTTATTTCCAAGGGTAATGTGATGGACCTTGCGGTCGGCGTCATCATCGGCGCGGCCTTCGGCAAGATCGTCGATTCCCTTGTCAACGACATCATCATGCCGATCGTCGGTGCGATTTTCGGCGGATTGGACTTCAACAACTATTTCTTCGGATTGTCCTCAGCCGTCAACGCGACCTCGCTGGCCGATGCCAAGAAGCAGGGCGCGGTCTTTGCCTATGGCAGCTTCATCACCGTGGCTCTGAACTTCCTCATCCTCGCTTTCATCATCTTCCTGATGGTCAAGGCGGTGAACAACATGCGCAAGCGGCTTGAGCGCGAGAAGCCCGCTGCACCGGCCGCTCCGCCGCCTGCCGACGTCGCGCTGCTCACCGAAATTCGCGATCTGCTCGCCCGGCGCTGACCACGGGCGGCATTTGCTGGACCAAAACCCCGGTCGTTCGCGGCCGGGGTTTTCTGTTTTCGCATCTGGTAAGGACCGCTGACGAAAACCGCAGACCAAAACGGACCCGCCAATGACCCTGATCGACAGCTTGCGCACCGAGGCCCGTGCGGCACCCGAAAGCGGCATTGTCGCCGTCGTCAATTACGGCCGCCTGCGCGAAGGCATGATTCCGCTCTGGGCCGGCGAGGGCGACCTGCCGACGCCGGCCTTTATCACCGATGCCGCGTCGAAGGCGCTGGCCGGCGGCGAGACATTCTACACCTGGCAAAGGGGCATCCCCGAACTTAGGCAGGCACTCTCCCGTTACTATGCCAGGCATTTCGGCAAGACCTTCCCGGAGGAAGAATTCATCGTCACCGGCTCCGGCATGCATGCCATCCAGCTGGCGCTCGACGCGCTCGCCGGTGCCGACGACGAGGTTGTCTATCTGTCGCCGGCCTGGCCGAATTTCGATGCCGCGGCAGCGATAGCGGGAGCCGTTCCGGTCGCGGTGACGCTCGATCATTCCGGCAATGGCTGGTCCTGCGACGTCGAGAAGCTCGCGGCTTCGATCACGCCGCGCACAAAGGCGCTGTTCATCAACACGCCGTCGAATCCGACCGGCTGGACCGCCGATGATGAGACCTTGCAGGCCATCCTCGATCTGGCGCGCGCCAAAAACCTTTGGATCATCGCGGACGAGATCTATTCTCTGTTCCACTATGGCCACGGCCGCGCGCCGTCCTTCCTCGACATCGCGTCGGCGGAAGACCGCATCCTCTATGTCAACTCCTTCTCCAAGAACTGGGCTATGACCGGCTGGCGCGTCGGCTGGATCAAGACACATCCGAGCTTGCAGCAGGTGTTCGAGAACCTGATCCAATATTCGAATTCCGGCGTCGCCCAGTTCATGCAGCGCGGCGCGGCCGCCGCCCTTGATGAGGGCGATGCCTTCGTTGCCGAACAGGTGGAGCGGGCGCGCAAGGCGCGCGACCTTGTCTGCGGCATCCTCGGCGCCACCGGCCGCGCCCGGTTTACGGTGCCGCAGGGTGCGTTCTATCTGTTTTTCACTGTCGACGGCATCACCGATTCACGCACCGCTGCCTTCGACATTGTCGACAAGGCCAATGTCGGCCTGGCGCCAGGCACGGCTTTCGGCCCCGGCGGCGAGGCGTTTTTGCGGTTGTGTTTCCACCGCCGCCTCGACCAGGTCGAGGAAGCGGCGCACCGGCTGGCGAAGTGGATGAAGGCAGTTTGAGGATTGGGCTGGACAGGAAAGCCGCGCGTTTGAAGATTCTGGACCGCCTCACTCTTCGGCCGCAGTAACGGCATGGATCCTAGGGTCTGCGCCGCGTCGCTTCGCTCCTTGCTTCGCCCTAGGATGACGAAGAGAAAGATGCCTCGGCCAACCTCGAAGGTCGGCCATTGCTACGATGCCAGACTCCAACTCTGTGACTAGCCAGAAGCCCCCACGCTTCGTCATCCTAGGGCGTAGCAGTCGCGAAGCGACGTCGCGGAGACCCTAGGATCCATGCCGTGACGTCGGAGCGTCGCGGCGTTGGAAGCAATCGACAGGCGCAACCAGCAACGGCTTCAGCCGCCTGACTTGGGGACCAGCAGGGGAATGATGCGGTCGCTCTTGGCTACCGAAGGCCGCCCGGCGGAGCCATAGGGGATGCCGAGCGCATCCCAGGTCTCGACCAGCGCATCCTGCAATTCGGCGATCAGTGCATCGGAGTGGAACGGCGTCGGCGTGATGCGCAGCCGCTCGGTGCCGCGCGGCACGGTCGGGTAGTTGATCGGCTGGATGTAGATGCCGTGCACGCCGAGCAGGCGGTCGCTGGCCATCTTGCAGGCCTCGGGATCGCCGACTAGCAGCGGCACGATGTGGGTCGGCGAGTCCATCACCGGCAGGCCGGCGGCCGACAGGATCTGCTTGGTTCGGCTCGCCTGCTGCTGCTGGGCGTCGCGCTCGGCCTGCGAGCGCTTGAGATGGCGGATCGACGCGGTCGCGGCAGCCGCGATCGCCGGCGGCAGTGCCGTGGTGAAGATGAAGCCCGGCGCATAGGAACGCACGGCGTCGATCACGGCGCTGGTGCCGGTGATATAGCCGCCCAGCGTGCCGAATGCCTTGGCCAGGGTGCCTTCGATGATGTCGATGCGGTCGGCCAGGCCTTCGCGCTCGGTGATGCCGCCGCCGCGCGGCCCGTACATGCCGACGGCATGGACCTCATCGATATAGGTCATGGCGTTGTAGCGCTCGGCGAGCTCGACGATCTCTTTGATCGGCGCGATGTCGCCATCCATCGAGTAGACGCTTTCGAAGACGATCAGCTTGGCGCGTTCGCGTCCCGCCGCCTGCAAAAGGCTTTCCAGATGCGCGACGTCGTTGTGGCGGAAGATCTTTTTCTCGGCGCCGGAACGCCGCACGCCTTCGATCATCGAGGCGTGGTTCAATTCGTCCGAGATGATCAGGCAGTTGGGCAAAAGCTTCGCGATGGTCGAGATCGAGGCCTCGTTGGAGACGAAACCGGAGGTGAAGACCAGTGCCGCTTCCTTGTCGTGCAGGTCGGCAAGCTCCACCTCGAGTTCGACCAGCGGGTTCGAGGTGCCGGAAATGTTGCGGGTGCCGCCGGCGCCCGAACCCATCTTGCCAGCGGTATTCTGGAACGCGGCGATGACGTCGGGATGCTGGCCCATGCCGAGATAGTCGTTGGAGCACCAGACGGTGATTTCCTCGGCGCGGCCATTGGAACGCCAGATGGCGCGCGGGAACTTGCCCGCGATCCGCTCCAGGTCGGCGAAAACGCGGTAGCGACGCTCGGCATGGAGCTGGTCGATCGCTTCCTCGAAGAACCGCTGATAGTTCATATAGGCTTCCCAATTTTTGCGCGGGATCATAATCATTGGCCTGTTGGTCGTCCACCTGGCCTTTTTGGTCAAAATGCCACGCCCCGGACCTGTTCCTAACGATCACGGATCGTGGCCTATTCCCTTGATGTGGATCAACTTTGTTTCAGGACGATGCCACTAGCCGGCGATGCCGGTTACCACGGTTTCAATGGTTATGCGGCGGGCTTTCCAGTAGAGCGGGGGTTGAGACAGTTTCCGATAAATCTTGGATAAGCGAGGAAGCGGATGACGGTTTTGGTTACAGGCGGCGCCGGTTACATCGGCAGCCATATGGTCTGGGAGTTGCTTGATGCCGGCGAGGGCGTGGTCGTCCTCGATCGCCTTTCCACCGGTTTCGAATGGGCGGTGGCGCCCGAGGCAAGGCTGGTCGTCGGCGACGTTGCCGACCGGGAATTGGTCGGCTCGGTCATCAGGGAGAACAAGGTCGACGCGATCATTCACTTCGCCGGCTCGATCGTGGTTCCGGAATCGGTCGCCGACCCGCTCAGTTACTACGAGAACAACACCTCGAAGACGCGCACGCTGATCGAAACCGCGGTGCGCGAAGGCGTGCCCAATTTCATCTTTTCATCGACTGCCGCCGTCTATGGCGGAGCCGGCCTGGAGCCGGTGCGCGAGGACGCCCGCCTGTCGCCGGAATCGCCCTATGGCCTGTCCAAGCTGATGAGTGAGTGGATGCTGCGCGACGCGTCGATCGCGCATGGCCTGCGCTATACCGCGCTGCGCTACTTCAACGTCGCCGGCGCCGACCCGAAGGGCCGCACCGGCCAGTCGACGCCGGGCGCAACCCATCTGATCAAGGTCGCCTGCGAGACGGCACTTGGCAAGCGGCCGTTCATGCAGGTGTTCGGCACCGATTATCCGACGCCGGACGGCACCTGCATGCGCGACTACATCCACGTCAGCGACCTGGCGGCGGCGCATCGCCTGGCCTTGCAGCGGCTGCGTGCCGGGGGACAAAGCCTCGTCGCCAATTGCGGCTACAGCCATGGCTATTCGGTGCTCGAGGTCATTGACAGCGTGCGCCGCGCTTTTGGCCGTGATTTCGAGGTGAAGATGGGCGACCGTCGTCCTGGCGATGCCGCGGCGGTGGTTGCCAATTCGGATCTCGCCCGCGCCGAGCTCGGCTGGACCCCGCAACGCGACGATCTCGACCAGATCGTCGCCGACGCGCTCGCCTGGGAGCGCATCTTGACCGGCAAGAACTCCGCGCGCGGCTGAGCCGGGTTCTCCCAAGGGCTCGCAAGGCGGGCAGCGAAGCGCTATTGAAGGCCTTCGCGGCAAGGTGCGGAGGCGCCGCGCCGCGAGGAGCTCTTGGGGGATGGCATGAAAATAACGGTGCTCGGGGCCGGTGTCGTCGGTACGGCGGCCGCCTATTATCTGGCCAGCGACGGCCATGAGGTGACAGTGATCGAGCGCCATCCGGCGGCGGCACAAGGCACCAGCCAGTCCAATGCCGGCCTGGTGTCACCGGGTGACGCCACCGCCTGGGCCTCGCCGGCGGCTTTGAAGACTTTCCTGCGCGGGCTCTACAACCATGATCTCGGCATCAAGGTCAGGCTGCGCCTCGATCCCTATTTCCTCGCCTGGAGCCTGCGTTTCCTGCGCCAGTGCACGGTGGCGCGCCTGCGCGCCAACACCGACATCAAGCTCAGGCTCGCGCTCTATTCGCGTGACTGCATCAATGCGCTTTCGGAAGCGACCGGCATCCACTACGACGAACGCAAGAAGGGCATTCTCTACTTCTTCCGCTCGCAAAAGAGCCTCGATACCGGCACCGACAATTACCGTTATCTTGCCAGGCACGGCCTGCCGATCGAAATCGTCGGCCGCGACCGGCTGGTCGAGCTGGAACCAGGCCTTGCCGGCGTCAAGGACAAGATTGCCGGGGGCGTCTATTCGCCAACCGACCAGACCGGAGATTCCAAGCAGTTTGTCGACAGGCTGGCCGCCTATGCTGCCGAGAAGCTCGGCGTCAAATTCCTGTTCGGCACGACAGTCGAAGGCCTCGACATCGAGGGCGATCATGTGCGCGCGGTGATGACGTCGGCCGGCCCGGTCGCCGGCGATGCCGTGGTCATCTCGATGGGACCGGAGAGCGGCCTGCTCGGGCGCCGTTACGGCATCGACCTGCCTGTCTATCCGGTAAAGGGCTATACCGCGACGATTCCCCTGGAGGACGAAAGCAAGGGACCGACCATGGGCGGCGCCGACGAGGACCGGCTGATCGGCTATTCCAGGCTGGGCAACCGCTTGCGGATGTCCTCGACGGCTGAATTCACCGGCTTCGACCGAACTTTCAAGCCCGCCGATTTCAAGACGATCATCAGCACCGGCAAGGATCTTTTCCCGGGTGCCTTCGACGAGAAGAAGGCTGTGTTCTGGGCCGGTCTGCGGCCGATGATGCCCAACTCGGTGCCGGTCATCGGCCAGGCTCGCTACAAGAATCTCTATCTCGACACCGGCCACGGCCATGTCGGCTGGACCATGGCCTGCGGCTCGGGGAAATTCCTTGCCGACCTCGTTTCCGGCCGCAAGCCGGAGATCGACCCGCAGGGGCTGGTCTACGGGGGGTAGTGATGTCGGGACCGCAAGTCGCTATCGACCTTGGCCGCATCGAGCGCAATGCGCGCACGATCGTCGAGCGCTGCGCGCTGTCGGGCATAAAAGTGTTCGGCGTTACCAAGGGCACTTGCGGCATGCCGCAAGTGGCGCGCGCCATGTTGCGCGGCGGTGTCGCCGGCATCGCCGAATCGCGTTTCGAGAACATCCGCCGGCTGCGCGACAGCGGCATCAACGCGCCGATCATGCTGTTGCGCAGCCCGCCGATGGCGCGGGTCGAGGAGGTGGTGCGCACCGTCGACATCAGCCTGCAGTCGGAACTCGCCACCATCCGCGAAATATCGCGCATCGCCGAGCGCATGGGCCGCATCCACGACATCATGCTGATGATCGATCTCGGCGATCTGCGAGAAGGCATCTGGCCGAACGACCTGATCCCGACCGTCGAGCAGATACTGCAGTTCAAGGGCGTTCGCATTGCCGGCATCGGCACCAATCTCGGCTGTTTCGGCGCCATCATGCCGACGCCGGAAAATCTCGGCCAACTCGTCGCCCATGCCTACAAGACCGAGCGCCTGTCCGGCAGAAGCCTCGACGTGATCTCCGGCGGCGCCTCGTCGTCGCTGCCGCTGCTGCTCGAAGGCAGACTGCCGGCCGGCATCAACAATCTGCGCGTCGGCGAGGCGATCCTGCAGGGTGGTGTCGAGACCTTCCGCGACACGCCGTGGGCGGAGCTCGAACCCGATGCCTGCCGGCTGACAAGCGACATCATCGAGGTCAAGCTCAAGCCGTCACGACCGATCGGCCAATCGGGCTACGACGCCTTCGGCAATCAGCCGGTCTTCCCCGACGAAGGCGACAGGCTGCGCGCCATCGCCAATATCGGCCGTGAGGATGTGCTGGTCGAGGGACTGACGCCGATCGCCAGGGGGATAAGGGTGCTCGGCGCCTCCAGCGATCATCTGCTTTTGGATGTCGCCGATGCCGACCCGAGGCCCTCCGTCGGCGACCGCGTCGCCTTCCGCATGAGCTATGGCGCCATGCTTTTGGCGATGACCTCGGAATATGTCGAGAAGGCCCCGATGCACGACGTCGAGGATTTTTCCGGCCGCAAGATGGTGCAGATCACGGCCGGGCAGGGAGCTGCCGGCATCCTGGCCCGGGAAAGCACCGGCGCCCGGCTGGAAGCGATGAACTTCGACGTGGTGGAACTCGCCGATGTCGAGCGGCCGCCATCGGGGCTGGTCCGGCTGATTGCCGGCGTCGATCGTCGCATCGCCCACAAGGCGCTGACCGCGACGGCTCGCGCGACGCATTCTTTCGGCCTGATCTGGATCGATTCCATCGCCGCCCTGATGCCAGAGGACGAGGAGGGCATCGACCTGCCGGAATGTTCGGTCCTGGCGCGATCGCTCGGGCTCGATCACAAGGCCGGCGCGCTGCAGCCGCAGCTGTCGCCGGAAAATGTCGTCATCGTCGGCCTGCGCCACGCCGATCCGGCCGAGGCGCGGGTGCTGAAGGATTCGCGCGTGTCGGCCTTCACCATGACCGACATCGACGCCATGGGCATGCGCGACCTGATGCACGAAGCGATCCGCATCGCCACCTCAGGCACGCAAGGCTTTCATGTCAGCTATTCGCCGACCGCAACCGAATTCGCCGGCTGGGCTGCGGGCTCCGGCGGGCTGACCGTGCGCGAAACGCACCAGGCGATGGAGGCGATCGCGCTCTCCGGTGGCTTGCTGTCGATGGATGTCTCGGGCCTGACGGCGGATCTGGAGCCGCGGATCGGCACCGACGCGGTCAACTTCGTCATGTCGGCTTTCGGCAAACGGATTCTCTGATCAGCCCTGCACGTCCACTGCCGAGCGCCATGCGCTGACATAGTCGACCCAGGCCGGGTCTACAGGCGGTTCTATTCTTTCGCCCTTGCCGTGCGTCGCCGGCTGATCGGATGCCAGCAGCGCCGCGCCGATGCTGGTGCCGGTGGCGGCCTCGGACCCAACCACGGCGCGCGCCGTGGCTGCCGCCAGCATGCCGACAAAGAGCCGGTTGCGGGCAAAGGGGCCTTCGACCGTGGTCGGGCCGTCCGCGCCGATCAGTTCGAGGCAGGTTGCCGTCATCAATGCCAGGTAGAACGAGATGGCGGCAAAGCGCTGGCCGCTGTTCAGGCCGTCGGCGTTGACCCATGCCGCGGCATGGTGCGGGAATGGCCCCGAGCCTTGCTGGGTCGACGGCAGCAGCAGCATTTTTCGCGCCAGCACGGCGCCGACATCATTCTCGGTCCACTGCTCCGGCTGATCCTTTGTCAGCCCGGAAAACTCGCGGCCGCCCATGAAGCGCGCCGAGGGAACGGGATCGCCGATTGCGTTGACATTGACCAGCGTGTCGCGCGCGGCATCCAGCGCAATCTGTTTGCCGCCGACCGCCATCGACACCACCCAGGTGCCGGTCGAGACGACGGAGAAAGGCGGTTTGTCGGAGAGAAGATGCGGCAGAAGCGAGGCGTTGGAATCATGCAGGCCGCAGAACACCGGCGTTTGCGGATCGAGTCCGGTTCGCATCGCAACGATGGGCAGGATCGGGCCGAGGCGGTCGCTGGCCGGCCGCACCGGCGCCATCAGCCCGCGCCATTCCAGCCTGTCGACCAACGATGAGAAATCCGCCGTCCACGGGTTCCACAGGTCGGTGTGGCAGCCGAGCGAGGTGACCTCGTTGGCGGCGATGCCGGTCAGGCGCAACGCCCAGTATTGTGGGTACATCAGCATCGCGGCGGCCCTGGCGAATTCCGCCGGGAAGCTCTTCTGCTGCCAGAAGAATTGAGCACCAAGATTGAGGCCGAGCGGCAGGCGCGGCGTGCCGGTCTCGGAGAAGGGCGGGCGGATCGCGTCATAACCCTCGGCCAGCCCGTCGGGGCCGTCGAACTCATAGTCGAGCACCGGTAGCACCAGTTCACCCGCCGCGTCGACCAGCACGCCGGTCGCGCCATGGGTGCTGATCGAAATGGCGTCGATGCGCTGTTCGCGATTGAGACCGGCAAGGCTTTCGAGGATGAATGCCCACAGGGCCTCGACATCGTGGTGCGGGTAAGGCGCCTGTCGCACCGGCGCATTGGACATGCGGCGCAGCGCCACCTCGCTCAACGTAGCGAGGTCGACCAGCGCCACCTTGGCGTTGGTCTTGCCGATGTCGATAACGGCGATGTGGCGCATCGCACTCATGCCATGTGGAACACGGTTTCCAACGGCACGGCCACCGGCTCGTTGTCCTGCCTGGTTTCCATGATGTCGGCCATTTCAGCCCACCAGCGCTGCATCACCGGATATCCGGGCAATTCGTCCATGCCGTGGTCGTCACGCCGCCACAGAACACCGAACAGGATATTGGTCTCCTCGTCGAGATGGATGGAATAATCGGAGACGCCGGCCTGCTTCAGCAGTGACACCAGCGACGGCCAGATCTCATCGTGACGCTGCTTGTACTCGGCCTTCATGCCGGGCTTCAGCTTCATCTTGAATGCATATTTCTCGGCCATCAACGCCCTCCGCGGAGTCGCCGCCAGACGATCGGCAGGGCAATGACGATAATCAGCAGCAGGCCAATGAAGATCGACATGACGATGCCGGGCACGTTGAGCAGGCCAAGCCCGAAGGTCACCAGCCCCATGATGAAGGCCGCGAGCACGACCCCAACAATGCTGCCGGCGCCACCGAGGATACTGACGCCGCCGAGCACCACCATGGTGATGACTTCCAGCTCGTAGCCCTGCGCGATCGATGGCCGCGTCGAACCGAGCCGCGAGGTGATCAGCACCGAGGCGATGCCCGACATCAGCCCGGTCAGGCAAAACAGGAGGAACTTGGTGCGGCCGACGCGCACGCCGGAAAACTGCGCAGCTATCGGATTGTTGCCGATGGCGAAGACGCGTCGGCCAAAACTCGTACGGTGCAGCAGGAACCAGTAGACGACGGCCGCGATCAGGAAGAGCACCAGTTCGAACGACACCACCCACCAGACATAGCCCTGGCCGAAGAAGGCGAAGCTTGCGGGATAACCCTTGTAGGCCTGGTCGCCGAGGATGATGAAGGCGATGCCGCGAAACAGGCTCATCGTGCCGATGGTGACGACGATCGAGGGCAGACCGAGCCTTGTCACCAGCAGACCGTTGAAGGCGCCGCAGCCGAGCCCGACGACGATGCCGATCGCTACCAGCACCGGCATGCCGGCGCCGGCCTGCACCGCCATGCCCATCATCGTCGACGCCAGCGCAATGATGGCGGCCACCGACAGATCGATCTCGCCCGAGATGATCAGCAGCGCCATGGCGAAGGCGATCAGGCCTTTCTCGGTGAAATTGAAGGTCAGATCGGACAGCGAATACGGGTCGAGGAAATAGGGCGAGGCGAAGCTGTTGATGGCGAAGATGGCGACGGCCACCACGACCAGCAGCGCTTCCCAGGAAAAGATCGCCGAACGAAGCGGCTTGTCGAGCCGGTCGGGAATGTGGCGCGGAGCAGGGATGTCGGTCACGCCTCCACCTTTCTGAGGATGATGCGGCCTTGCTGGCGTTCGCCGCGCGCGTTGAGCACGACGGCCAGGATGATGGCGCTGCCAGAAATCGCCATCTGCCAGAAGGGCGAGATGTTGATGACCGGCAGCGCGTTGGAGATGATGCCCAGGAACAGTGCGCCGAGCACCGCGCCGCCGACCGAGCCGATGCCGCCGGCGATCGAGATGCCGCCGATGACGCAGGCGGCGATGATGTTGAGCTCATAGCCATTGGCGACCTCGACCGACGCGATCACATAGCGCGAGATCCAGAGATAGCCTGACAGGCCGCCGATCATGCCGGAGATGCAGAAGACGATGAACTTGGTGCGGCCGACATCGATGCCGGCATAGACGGAAGCCGTCGGGTTTACGCCGATGGCATAGATCGAGCGGCCGAGCGCGGTGCGCGTCATCAGGACGAAGAACAGCGCAATGACCAGGATGGCGATCCACGACAGCACCGGAATGCCGAGGAAGGCGGCGCGCTGAAAGCCGATGAAGTCCGGGCTCATTTTGTCGGCATTGACCCAGGCGCCACCGGACAGGACGAAGGTCGCGCCACGATAGATGGTCAGCGTGCCCAATGTCACCACGATCGAGGGAATGTTCAGCCGCCAGACCAGCAGGCCGTTGATGGCGCCGAGCACCAGACCGACGGCCAGCGCAATGACGATCAGCAGCGGGATCGGGATCGCCGGATGTGCTGCGTTCAGCATCGCCACCACCATGCCGGTGAAGCAGAGATTGGACGCCATCGACAGATCGATCGACCGGGTCAGGATGACCACCATCTGGCCGAGCGCCAGGATCATCAGGATCGAGGTGTCGTTGAACACCTGACGCAGATTGCCGGGGTCGGCAAAGGCCGGGAAGCGCGTCGAAATCAGCCCGATCAGCACGACGATGGCCGCCAACAGCCAGATTTCACGGTATTTCAGGAAAGCCTTCATGCCGCGATCCCCGCTGCCGTCCGAACCAGCGTCTCGGCGTCCAACCCCTTGTTGTCGTAGACCGCCGCGACGAGCCCCTCGCGCATGACCACGACGCGGTCGGACATGCCGAGGATTTCGGGCAGCTCGGAGGACACCATGATCACCGACAGGCCTTGCGCCACCAACTCGGCCATGAAGCCGTGCACGGCGGCCTTCGAGCCGATGTCGATGCCCTTGGTCGGCTCGTCCAGGATGATCACCTTGGGCGACGTCGCCAGCCATTTGGCGATGACGATCTTCTGCTGGTTGCCGCCCGACAGCGTGCCGACGTCCTGGCTGAGCGAGGAGGCCCTGAGGTCGAGCCGCTCGGTGTAGGAGCGGGCCAGATCGAACTCCTCCGACAGCCGCAGCAGGCCGGACTTCGATGTGCGCTTGAGTGAAGGCAGCGAGACGTTCTGGAAGATCGGCAGGCCGATCACCACGCCTTGCTTGCCGCGTTCTTCGGGCACGTAGACGATCCCGGCATCGATCGAATCCGCCGCCGATTTCGGCGCGAGCGTCTTGCCTTCCAGCGTGATCGTGCCGGCTGATGTGCGGGTGATGCCCGATATCGCCTGCATCACCTCGCTGCGGCCGGCGCCGACCAGGCCGTAGAAGCCGAGGATCTCGCCCTTGTGCAGTTC
Source organism: Mesorhizobium sp. M7A.F.Ca.CA.001.10.2.1 (assembly GCF_003998575.1). Lineage (NCBI taxonomy): Bacteria > Pseudomonadati > Pseudomonadota > Alphaproteobacteria > Hyphomicrobiales > Phyllobacteriaceae > Mesorhizobium > Mesorhizobium sp. M7A.F.Ca.CA.001.10.2.1. The sequence goes on from NZ_RZQY01000023.1 coordinate 16,448, forward strand.
GAAGCCGATGTCGTTGAATTCGGTCGGATGCGACAGGCCGGAAACGGAGAGCACCGGCGCGCCTATCTCGGCCTTGCGCTGCGGGAAGATGTGATCGACCGCGCGGCCGACCATCAGGCGCACGATCTGGCTCTGGCCGGCATCCTTGATCAGGCCTTCGCCGACCATCTCGCCATCGCGGAACACCGTGTAGCGGTCGGCGATACGGTAGATCTCGTCGAACTTGTGGCTGATGAACAGGATTGCCTTGCCGTCGCTCTTGAGGAACTCGATCAGCAAAAAGAGCTCCTCGATCTCCTTCATCGAAAGTGCGGCGGTCGGCTCGTCCATGATGACGATCTGCGCGTCGATCGACATGGCGCGCGCAACGGCGACCAGATGCTTGTTGGCGATGCCGAGGTCCTTCAGGCGCGCATCGGCGTCGATGTGGCCGGCATGCATGGTGTCAAGCACTTCGCGCGCGTTCTTGCGCATCGTGCGCCAGTCGATGGTGCGCAATCGCGTGCGCGGCGCATGGCCGAGAAAGATGTTTTCTGCGACCGACAAATCGTCGAACAGCACGGTTTCCTGGTGGATGGCGGTGACGCCGTGCCCGAAGGCGGCATGCGCGCTCGGCAGGGTGACGGCCTGGCCGTCGATGCTGATCGTACCCCCGTCGGGCTGGTAGATGCCGGTCATGATCTTGACCAGCGTCGACTTGCCGGCGCCGTTTTCGCCGATCAGCGCCGTCACCTGCCCGGGGTAGAGCGACAGGCTGACATTGTGCAGCGCGCGCACGCCGGGAAAGCTCTTGGAGATGCCGGACAGCGTCAGGCGTGGAGCCGAGGCCGGAGGCCGCTCCTTCACCGCGCCGTGTTGGGCTGTCGTGTCCATAATCGTATCAAGCCCTGAAACAAGGTTCGTTTAAAGTCGCGGCGGGACGTGAGCCCCGCCGCGTCAGCTCGAGAGGACTCCAGATCAATAGATCTTGGAGAACTTTTCGATGTTCGACTTGTCGAACTGGAAGGGCGGAGCCATCGCAGCCGAGTTGGTGTCGTCGAGCGTGACCTTGCCGACGCGGCCGATCGACAGCGTGGCGCCGGGCTTCGCCTCTTCCTTCTTCACCGCCAGATCATGGGCGAGGTAGACGGCCGAGTAGCCGAGGTCGATCGGGTTCCACAGGGCAACCGCCTGACTGGAACCGTTGTCGATGAACTTCTTGAACTCGGACGGCAGCGCGAGGCCGGTGACATTGACCTTGCCGATCAGGTTCTCGTCGGTGACGACCTGGGCGGCGGCGACGACGCCGACGGTGGTCGGCGCGATGATCGCCTTGAGGTTCGGATAGGACTTCAACAGGCCCTTGGCTTCGTCGGTGCTCTTGGCCGAATCGTCATCGCCATAGACGGTGGCGACGAGTTTGATCTTGGGGAACTTCTCCGGCAGGATTTTCTTGGCCGCGTCGATCCAGGCGTTCTGGTTGGTGGCGGTCGAGGAGGCCGACAGGATGGCGACCTCGCCGCCTTCCGGCAGGTGGTCGGCGGCAAGCTTGATGATGGTCTCACCGATCAGGCCGGTATCGGACGGGTTGAGGTGAAGCTGGCGGCCTTCCTTGGCGACGCCCGAATCCCACGAGATGACGGTGATGCCGCGTTCCATGGCCTTCTTCAGCACCGGCACCAAGGCGTCGGCGTCATTGGCCGAAATGGCGATGGCGTTGACCTTCTGCGCGATCAGCGAATTGACCACTTCGATCTGCGCTTCGGCGGTCGCCTTGGTCGGGCCGGTGTAGATGATGTCGACATCGCCGAGTTCCTTGGCCGCCTCTTCGGCGCCCTTGTTGGCGGCATCGAAGAAGCCGTTGCCGAGCGATTTCACCACCAGTGCGATCTTGACGTTTTCGGCATAGGCGGCATTCACGAACATGGCGGCTGAGAATGCAGCCGTCACCATCAATTTCTTCAAGAAGCTCATCGAATTTCCTCCCTTGAGCGTTGCATTCCATCGTCGCTGCGAGCGCGAGTTGGCCTCAGGCCTGCAGTGAAGATTCTTCCTTGTTGGTCGCGGATGTGCGGGCGACGATCAGCGTCACCCCCGCGGTCTCCAGCATCTTGGCTTCGCGATCCTCGATGCCGTCATCGGTGATGACGGTGGCGATGCGCGACAGGCCGCACAGGATCAGGCTGGAGCGTTTGCGGAATTTCGAGGAATCGACCAGCACCACCAACTCGTCGGCTTGGTCGATCAGTTTCTGCTCCGCCTGGATCAAAAGCGGATCGCCCTCCATCAGGCCGAGCGGCCCCAGACCCTGCGCGCCCATGAACATGCGGCGCGCATAGAAATTGCGCGTCACGTCATTGTCGAAGGGCGACAGGATGATGTTCTGCTCGCGATAAATGGTGCCGCCCGACAGCATCACCGTGTTCTTGGAGTGCTTGAGCAGGTGCTCGGCGATCGGGAACGAATTGGTGAAGATCGGCATGCGGCGGCCGGTCAGGAAATGCACCATCTGAAAGGTGGTGGTGCCGCCATTGATGATGATCGGTTCGCCGTCCTTGCACAGTTCCACGGCTTCGCGTGCAATCGCCCGCTTCTGCGAGGCGTTGATCGTTTCGTTGACGGAAAAGGGCCGGCCGGCCAGCCCGATGAACTGCGGCGGCGAGATTGCCTCGGCGCCGCCGCGCACACGGCGCAGCCGCTTCTGGACGTGGAGGGCCGCGATATCGCGCCGGATCGTCGCCTCGGACGACTCCGTCAGGTCGACCATCTCCTGCACCGTCACCACAGGCTTTTCCTGGACAGCGGACAGAATGATCCTGTGGCGCTCTTTTTCGTGCATGGTTCCTCCCTGCCTGAGCATCTAGGCACCCAAAACGCGCAGTGTCAATCATTTCCGATCATATAATTTCATTGTGCAGTGCAATATGATCGATATTGATCGTTTGTGATTGACAAGCCGGCTGCTTCCGTGGAAATTCGGGGCCAAATGGCCGCGCCTTTTGCGTGCCTTCGGGAGGATTTCTTATGCTCGACAAGCGCACCGGCGCGCGCCTCGCCAATCTGTGGGACGAGGCCAAGGCTCACGCTATGAGCGGGCCGGAACTTCTGGTCTACCGCTCGAACACACTTGGTTCCGACAAGCGCGTCACCAACTATGGCGGCGGCAACACGTCGTCGAAGATCTGGGAGAGAGACCCGCTCACCGGCGAGGATGTCGAAGTGCTGTGGGTCAAGGGATCGGGCGGCGACAGCGCCTCGATCAAGCTGGACGGCTTTGCTACGCTCTACATGGACAAGCTGCGCGCGCTCAAAGGTCTCTATCGCGGCGTCGAGCACGAAGATGAAATGGTCGGCTTCCTGCCGCACTGCACCTTCAACCTCAATCCACGCGCGGCCTCTATCGACACGCCGTTGCACGCCTACGTGCCGAAGCCTTTTGTCGACCACATGCATCCCGATGCCATCATCGCCATTGCCGCCGCGAAGGATTCGAAGGCGCTGACCAAAGAAATCTTCGGCGACGCCATCGGCTGGTTGCCGTGGAAGCGTCCCGGGTTCGAGCTTGGCCTGTGGCTGGAGAAATTCTGCCTCGAACACCCCGATGCCAAGGGTGTCATCCTGGAAAGCCACGGCCTGTTCACCTGGGGCGACACCCCCAGGGAATGCTACGAGACGACGATCTCGGTGATCAACCAGGCGATCGAATGGTTCGAGCGCCGCTCCGAAGGTGTCGCTATCTTCGGCGGTGAAGTGGTCAAGGCACTCGACGCCACCGAGCGCCGTGCCATCGCGGCCAAACTGATGCCGAGGATTCGGGGCCTGATCTCGGAGAAGAGCCACAAAACAGGCCATTTCGACGATTCCGCCGCCGTGCTCGAATTCGTCAATTCCAGGGATCTGCGCCCGCTGGCGGCACTCGGCACCTCGTGCCCCGACCATTTCCTGCGCACCAAGATCCGCCCGCTGGTCATCGAATTCGATCCGGCCAAGCCCGATGTCGATGCGGTGATTGCGCGGCTTGCCGACGACATCGCAGCCTATCGCGTCGGCTACCAGGCCTACTACGACAGCTGCAAGCATCCGGACTCGCCCGCCATCCGCGATCCCAATGCCGTCGTCTACCTGATGCCCGGCGTCGGCATGTTCACCTTCGCCGGCGACAAGGCGACGGCGCGCATTTCGGGAGAATTCTATGTCAACGCCATCAACGTCATGCGCGGCGCCTCCACCGTCTCGTCCTATGTCGGGCTGCCTGCACAGGAAGCCTTCGACATCGAGTACTGGCTGCTCGAGGATCTGAAGCTGCAGCGCATGCCGAAGCCGAAGTCGCTTGCCGGCCAGATCGCCCTGGTCACGGGTGGCGCCGGCGGCATCGGCCGCGCCACGGCCAACCGGCTGCTGCGCGAAGGCGCCTGCGTGGTGCTGGCCGACATCGACGAGACAGCGCTGGCCAGCGCCAATGACGAACTGGCCAAGGTCTATGGCAAGGATTTCGTCCGCCCGGTGCTGATCAACGTCACCTCGGAGGACCAGGTTATCTCCGGCTTTGCCGAGACAGCGGTCGAGTTCGGCGGCATCGACATTCTGGTGTCGAATGCTGGCCTCGCCTCCTCGGCGCCGATCGAGGAGACGACGCTGGCGCTGTGGAACAAGAACATGGACATCCTGTCGACCGGCTATTTCCTGGTCTCGCGGGAAGCGTTCCGGCTGTTCCGCGCGCAGATGATTGGTGGCAACGTCGTCTTCGTCGCCTCCAAGAACGGCCTTGCCGCATCACCCAACGCCGCCGCCTATTGCACCGCCAAGGCCGCCGAGATCCATCTCGCCCGCTGCTTGGCGCTTGAGGGCGCGGAGGCGCAGATCAGGGTCAATGTCGTCAACCCGGACGCGGTGCTGCGCGGCTCGAAGATCTGGACCGGCGAGTGGAAGGAACAGCGCGCCGCCGCCTACAAGATGTCGACCGACGATCTGGAGGAGCACTATCGCTCGCGTTCGATGCTGAAGCGCTCGGTCTTCCCGGAAGACATCGCCGAAGCGATCTATTTCCTGGCGTCCGACATGTCGGCCAAGTCGACCGGCAACATCATCAATGTCGACGCGGGCAACGCCCAGAGCTTTACGCGCTAGCCGCTTCGCCCTTCTCCCCATCACTATACGGGGAGAAGGTGTCGGCAGGCGGATGAGGGGCAGCGCTGCCCGCATATATTTTGGGAGGAACCAGCACTTGTCCGAATCCATCATCTCCGCCGACCTCGTCGACAAGGACAACGCCGCGCGCAAGCCCAACCTCGAGCGCGACTACGCCTCGCTCGGCGAGCGGCTCGACCGTCGCGGCATCGCCATCGACGCTATCAGAGACAAGGTCGAGAAATTCGCGGTGGCGATCCCGTCCTGGGGTGTCGGCACCGGCGGCACGCGCTTTGCCCGCTTTCCCGGCGCCGGCGAGCCGCGCGATATCTTCGACAAGATCGAGGACTGCGCCGTCATCCAGCAATTGACGCAAGCGACGCCGACCGTCTCCCTGCACATTCCGTGGGACAAGGCCGACCCGAACCGGCTGAAGCAGGCGGCTTCGCGCTTTGGCCTCGGCTTCGACGCCATGAACTCCAACACTTTTTCCGACGCGAAGGACCAGGCGCTTTCCTACAAATTCGGCTCGCTGTCGCATGCCGATGCCGGCACGCGCCGGCAAGCGGTCGAGCACAATCTCGAATGTATCGAGATCGGCAAGACGCTCGGCTCCAAGGCCCTGACGGTGTGGATCGGCGACGGTTCGAACTTCCCGGGCCAGGTCAATTTCGCCAAGGCGTTCGAGCGCTATCTCGACGCCATGAAAGAGGTTTACGCCGGACTGCCCGCCGGCTGGAAGCTGTTCAGCGAGCACAAGATGTACGAGCCGGCCTTCTATTCCACCGTCGTGCAGGACTGGGGCACCAACTACATGATCGCCAGGGAATTGGGCGACAAGGCGTTCTGTCTCGTCGACCTCGGCCACCATGCCCCCAACGTCAACATCGAGATGATCGTCTCGCGGCTGATCCAATTCAAGAAGCTCGGCGGCTTCCATTTCAACGATTCGAAGTATGGCGACGATGATCTCGATGCCGGTTCGATCGACCCCTACCGGCTGTTCCTCGTCTTCAACGAACTGGTCGATGCCGAACTGTCCGGCACCGAGGGTTTCGATCCGGCGCACATGCTCGACCAGAGTCACAACGTCACCGATCCGATCGAAAGCCTGATGCTGTCGGCGGTCGAGGTGCAGCGCGCCTATGCGCAGGCGCTGCTCGTCGATCGCAAGGCGCTGGAAGGTTTTCAGGACAGTAATGATGCGCTGATGGCGACGCAGACGCTGAAAGCCGCCTACCGCACCGATGTCGAGCCGATCCTCGCCATGGCGCGGCTGAAGACTGGTGGCGCCATTGATC
>NZ_RZQY01000240.1:0-2140 GCF_003998575.1 Mesorhizobium sp. M7A.F.Ca.CA.001.10.2.1
CAGCAGGGTCAGTGCTTCGATGTCAACGCCGTTCGGAATCGGCGCCGTCAGCCGGGCGTCTGATGGCGCGGTTTTCTGCTGGGCGGGCGAGACCGCATGGAGCCAGAGATCACCGCGCGTGGGGCGCAATGCCGCGGCCGGATACCAATCCAATGGCAGGTGGAGGGTCACCAAGGTCGGACCATCGTCGGGCAGATAAGCGTCGAAATCTATGCCGTGCAGATGAACCACGTCGATGGGCCATCGGGCACGGGCAGCCGCGATCGCCTCGCGATGGGCCTGTTGCGCGCGGCTCTTCGCCGCCTCGTCGAGTACGCCGTTTTCGGCCGGTATTTCCACAAGCGTGCCGCTCGTTCTGGAGCCTCGGCAGCCAATGACGATAGATCGATGACCGGCCTGAACCAGTGCCCGATCGAGCATCGACAGAACCTGTTCGGCACCGCCGACAGCGTCGGGGCCGACGGGCGCGAGAGGGTAGGCGACATTGAGGACGGTGAGTGTCTCGCCTGGGCGCGTCTCGTTGCCCTGCGCCGTATCTCCACCTGTCAACGGCGTCGCGAAGTCCTGCATCTGATGCATGGGCAGCATGACATTTCACGCGGCCGAGGCCCGCTGCGTGGGGAGCGAGGCGGATGTCATGCCAGGCGCATAGCGGCGGATCATGGTTGAACAGAATTCAGCGAACTCCTCCGGCACCAGGGGCGGGCTGGTGTGGTGGGGCATCATTCCGCGGTGCTGAGGTGTGAAGCAGAAGGTGACCGTCACATCGAAATCGGCGAGTGCTTCCATCTGCCGGTCGAACCAGTCCAGCGCATTCGGCCGAAAACTGTCCGCCCAGGAAAGCCCGGTACGCATATTGGTGACACCCAGCCGCTTCATCCAGGCGACGGCATCGTCCAGCCGCGGGTCTTCGAAATGAAACCACTGCACCAGGCCCATTGCGGGTGTATGGCGCAGGAATTCCTCCAGCGCGGGCTTTGGCGTGCCGTCCTGGCGTAGCAGCCCCATATGGAAATGACGATAGTAAGAGGAGCCCTCGGCTTCGCGGTGACGCGTCGTTGCTTCCCATTCACGCGGAAGATCGTAGAGGCTGTACCACTGGATGCGTGGCGCATTGCCGAGCAGCAATTCAGCTGTGCGCTTGAGCCCCCAGACTTGGATTTCCTCGGCGCCGAAGGTCGATACGCCGACTTCGCTGACCCAGATGGGAAGATCGGTGACGGTCGCGATCTCGCCGATCTTCTGCGGCCATTCCTGGATCTGCCACAGATTCCAGTCGAGGGGAAAGCCGTGCACGGCGACGGCATCGACATGATCCAGCACGCCGAATTCCTTCATGCGGGTGATGAACCCCGGATCTATTGGCGAGATGCCACCGAGCACTTTGGTCAAAGCCGGGTTTTCAGATGCGATTGCGTCCGCCGCCAGGATTGCCATCCCGGCGAAGCGGCTCCAATCGGGGTCGAGCTCGGGATCCCAATGCGATTTGTTATTGGGCTCGTTCCAGATCATCGCGGCTTCAATCATGGCGCTGTCCTTTCGAGGGGTAGACGGGACCCCCACTGGCCGCGTCGCCGGCGGCGCGGCAGAAATAGACCTCCTGTTCGGGGTGCAGAACGATCTCGAAACCGGCGCTGCGCAGCATCGCTTCGGTGCAGGCGCGGTTGGGTATCCACCAGTTGGTCGGGTCATCGGCATAGCGGTGCTCGATGAAATGGAGCTTGGGAAATTCCGGCCGGTCGAACAGGTCATGCGTCCAGAAATGATAGTTCTCTTCCATCTCGGGCAGATCTGTGCTGCCGCGCTGCATGGACTGGAAGATCATCAGGTCACCGGCGACGTGCTCACGGATAAGGTCGAGCGCGAGCAAGGGGTGGCGCAGGTGATAAAGCACCCCCATGAACAGCACGACATCGAACGTTTCACTCAGGGCGCCGACGTCGTAGACCGAAAGTTTCTGGAATTCGATCTCGCAATCGGCGATCTCGGCGGCAAAGCGGGCCTGCGCCAGATAGGCCTCATCGAAATCGATGCCGAGGACACGGGCAGCACCTCGCCGTTTCATCTCGATGGAATAGAAACCGGCATTGCAACCAATATCCAACACCGTCTTGCCTGTCAGATCGGCGGGAAAGGCCTC
>NZ_RZQY01000240.1:2150-8216 GCF_003998575.1 Mesorhizobium sp. M7A.F.Ca.CA.001.10.2.1
GGCCTCGGCGAATTTGCGCCATTTGATCAGCGGATAATTGCCGAGAAAATGGTTGGGAGCGGTTTCGACACCCGCCAGTTCCATGTTGTGGAACCATGGGCCGAGAGCATCGATACGTCGGCGGATTTCGGCATGGGAATGCAGCATGATCAGGCTCCTTCGCCGGGAACGACAGGCACATGCGAACGGGCACCTGGCATAATCGTGGCGGGTTGGTGACGGACGGGTGCGGCGCCGTCCTCGAGCAGCCGCAGAGCCGTGCGATAGCCGTTGAACGTGCCGACATCGACATAGGCCGACCCAGCCTTGACGCCGGAGGCTTGACCTCCGGCCGCAAGGTAGGCGTTGACCAACGTGCCGATATATTCGTCACGGCATTCCCGTTCACGCCAGAGTGCCGCAAGCTGATGCAGGATCTGGCCCGGCATCTTGAACGCACCCCAAACCCAGTTCGTGGCGGCGTCCTGTTGCTTGACCTGGATTTCGATCACGCGCTCGTGGTCATCGACAACGACGGCGTCGAAGAATTCCGGACGATCCACCGGGAAGAGCAGAAATGAAAGCTGATCGTCAGGCAAATGACAGAAGCCGTCCTCGGGAAACCAGATCGTGTCGGGAAGGCCGACCAGGACGACCTCATCGGACGCGACGAGAGGCGCTGCCCGAAAAATCGCATCGCAAAGTCCAACGGGATTGGGCTGCACCACGAAGAGAGCCGCGGCGTCACCATAGCCGGCAGCGTAATATTCGAGGATGTCGGATTTGCCCGATCCAATGATGAAACAGATCTTGTCGACACCAGCGTGCACCATCCGCCGCACCAGATACTCGCTCACGGCGCAGGGACGCTCGGTCTGTCCATCGATCCGGCTGCCGACCGGCAGCAGCTCTTTCGAGAAGCCGAGCGGTTGAATGCGGCTGCCGCGCCCGGCAGCGGGCACAATGCCCAACATCAGACTGCTTCCATCATCGGTTCGCCGGGAGATCTTTGAAAGGCGTCGTTTAGAATCTGGTCCAGCTCCGCCGCGCGCCGGCCAGAGGTGTGTTCGTCGAGAACCCGTTGGCGCGCACGGGTTTTGATAGCATCGAGTTCTCCTGCGGGTAAGGCGAGCGCCGCGACCACGTCATCGGTGTCGTGGGCCAGCAGGATCTCGCTGCCGGGTTCGAAGAAGCTGCTTAGGCCCGGCCATGTGTCGGTTACGATAGGCGCTCCACATGCCGCTGCTTCGAACAACCGGCCCGAAGGGCACCAGCCCTTTTGCGCCATCGCCTCGCGGGTCACATTCAGTGTCAGACGAGAGGATGAGAAAAACGCCGGGTGATCGGCCGGCGGAAGGTGCCTGACGAAGAAGATGTTGTCGCTCCACGGGAATTCCTGCGGATATTGTGCGCCGCCGATGATGAAGCGCTGGTCCGCCAAGCGCGCAGCTGGGCGAACCAGCAGATTCTCGACGGCCGCCTGGCGATCGGGCGCGTAGGTTCCGAGATAGGAGAGATCGGCCTTGAACTCGGCCCGCGGCGTAGCCGGCCGGTGTTGATCCGGATCGACATGCCCATAGAGCGGCACCACGTGACGCGCGCCCAGAACCGCCTTCAGCGCGTCGACCGCCGAGCCGCCTGTGTAGCTCAGGACGAGGTCGAAATCGGCAAGACCCTCGGGGCCGAAATAGGGTGGACGCTCACCTTGTTCGATGCGGGCAAGCGTGACCGGAGTGTCCAGATCGTAGAAGACCCGCAGTCCGCGCCCTGCCTGCTGCGCCAGCCGCGAGGCGTCCACGGCATCGGGACAATAAGAGGTGACGATAACGACATCCGATCGTTTGATCGTTTGCTCCGCGACCCGGCGGATATCCTCCCAGTCCGGATAGAGCACGATGTTGCCGCCGTCCAGATGATCAACATCGCGCGTTCCGGCATAGTAGGGTGTGTCGCGTTCGAAGAAGGTGATGGACCAGCCGCGCCGGGCGAGGGCTCTGATCAGTCCCCTCCATAAGGTGGCATGGCCGTTACCCCATGAAGACGTGACGGTAAGACCGAAAATGACCATCTGCATCCGGCAAATCCTCGTCAGGCAACTTCGTTCAATCGGATCAGCTTCGCCCCCCAGTCGCCCGACACGATCGTGGTGATCGAGGCGGGATCGATGTCGAAGCGAAAGCAGTCGCCGGCCGGCAAGCCAAGGACTTTGCAGACGGCGGCCTTGATCACATCGGCGTGGCTGACCAGGGCGACACACTGATTCTGATGCTGCTCGTGGACAGCGTTCATCACCGCGACGACGCGCTGCTGGACATCCAGCATGGTTTCGCCGTTTGGTGTCCTGGCCTCCTGCCGCTGGTCGTTCCAGGCTCGCCAGCCGGCGTTGCCGCTCAACTCATCGAAGGTCTTTCCCGACCAGTCGCCGAAGTCGATCTCGTCGAGTTCGGCACAGATCGCGATTTCCCCGACGCCGCAGGCGAACGCGATTGGCAGGGCCGTCTCCCGGGTCCGCTCGCGCGGGCTGCACAAGATCGCTGCAATCGGCTCCCGGGCCATGCGGCAGCCAAGCTGCGTTGCCTGCGCCTTACCAGCATCCCCGAGGCAAACGCCGTCCATACGGCCTGCCAGATAGGAGCCGACATTGTCGTGTGCCGCATGGCGGATCAGAAAGAAGGTCGTCGTCATTCCGCGGCATCGAGCAAAGGCTCGTCCTTGCCTGCGATAAAAGCGAGCGTGCGCTGCCGCGCTTCGGCGTCGGTGAACTGTTCGGGAGGCGACTTCATGAAATAACTGCAGGGACCGGTCAGCGCTCCGGCCATGCCGCGATCGAGCGCCAGCTTGGCGCAGCGTACCGCATCGATCACCACGCCGGCCGAGTTTGGAGAATCCCAGACTTCCAGCTTGAGCTCGGCATTGAGCGGCACGCCGCCGAAAGTCGTGCCTTCCACCCTTATATAGGCCCACTTGCGATCGGTCAGCCACGGTACGTGGTCGCTGGGCCCAACGTGGATATTGCCTGGCTCCAGGGGAACATCGAACTGGCTGGCCACGGACTGTGTCTTCGAGATTTTCTTCGATTCCAGCCGCTCGCGTTCCAGCATGTTGAGAAAATCGGTGTTGCCGCCGAAATTCAGCTGATAGGTGCGGTCGATGCGTACGCCGCGTTCGCGGAAGAGATTGGCCAGCAGCCGGTGCACGATGGTCGCGCCGACCTGGCTCTTGATATCGTCGCCGACCAGCGGCAGTCCTCGCTGCTCAAAGCGCCGGCGCCATTCCGGGCGTGAGGCGATGAAAACTGGTATGCAATTGACGAAGGCGCAGCCGGCCTCGAGTGCGCATTCGGCATAGAAGCAAGTTGCCTCCTCAGAACCCACCGGCAGGTAGGAAACCAGCACGTCAGCGTTGCTGTCGCGCAGGATCTCGCTGACATTGGCAACCGGCTCCGGAGCTTCTTCAATCTCGTCGCGCAGATATTTGCCGATCCCGTCCAACGTCGGCCCGCGCTCGACGCGAATGCCGGTTGTCAGCGCGTCGGCGAAGCGGAACGTGTTGTTCGGGGCGGCATAGATCGCTTCCGCGACGTCGCGGCCAACCTTGCTCCTGGCGACATCGAATGCGCAGACAATCTCGATGTCGTCGACATGGTAGCCGCCAAGGTCGGCATGCATCAGCCCAGGGATTGGTTCGTTGCTTTTCGCGTTACGATAAAACGAGAGGCCCTGCACCAGGGAGGATGCGCAGTTGCCGACCCCAACGATACCAACACGAACCTTTTTCGATCCCACGAAACCGCCACCCTATGTTGTTCAAAGGTAAGTTCCTGGCGCCGAACCATCAGCGTGCCGGAATGTTCCTCCGCCCATCGAAAAATTGCGCGAGACTGCATGGATCGAAGCTGCATTCGATGCGTTGCCGCACGGCAACATTGGAAAACCGATCGATGATCGTCTACGGCGACCACAGGCAGACCGAGAGCGCAGAGCAGCTTCGGGAAGCAGCAAACGAAATGGCCGAAAGCCTGGATCGGATGTCTCATGGCGTCCAACGCCATGCTGCATTGGTCGGACTATTCATCAGCGTGTCGGAGCTGGTTCAGGCGCTTGCCGATGTCGATTTCCAAACCAGCGGCATCGACATCTTTTCGCCGCGACAACAGCAAGGCGCCAAGTTGTTGGTCGGACTCGCGGCAGAGGTGGCGAAGTCGTGGCAAAGCGGTTTCGGCGTCGGCGGTGGCATCGATCCGGGACTTCTCAAACAGCTGGCCGGGCTCGACTGCAAGGCCGAGGTTGTGACCGGCTCTGCCGAGGGTTATGCGCACTATGCGCTTTATCCCGAAAGCTATTTGGACGCGGCGCAGAAGTCGGGTCTCGATGCGAACACATGCGTGATCGGCGTCCGCAGCATCGGCCTCGGGCTGGCAGCTATGGTGGCGGCCTCGATTGGTGCGCCGGCACCATTCAGCGTTCGCCCGATCGGCCATCCCTTCCGCAGGTATATCAACGCCGATCCGCAGTCGATCGCCACTTGGATGAACAATCCATCGGCGCGTTTCGCCGTTGTCGACGAGGGTCCTGGCCTGTCCGGCAGTTCGATGCATGCCGTTATCGTGTGGCTGCGTGAACTGGGTATCGATACGGACCGCATTCACCTGTTTCCCAGCCATTCAGGCGGCCCGGGCATCGAAGCGTCGCGGGAGGCTCGGGAGACATGGTCGCGCTGTCCGAAGCATGTGGCGACGGCGTTTGAATGCACCTTCTCCGAAAGCTCGAAAATCCCCACGTTGCGCGATTGGGTGGCCGAGGCGGTCGGCAGGCCGGAATTAGGCCTGACCGAGCTATCTGGCGGCGAGTGGCGGGCCGCCCACTACGCCGACGAAGGGCGCTGGCCGCCGAGCCCTCGCGGTACCGAGCGGCGTAAATTCCTGGCGTCCGCCGGGCGTGACCGCTGGCTCGTCAAATTCGCGGGTCTCGGCGAAACCGGACGGCGCAAGAAACGAACCGCGACGATGTTGCATGAAGCCGAGTTCGGATCGCAAGTTGTCGCGCTTTGCCATGGCTTTCTGGTTGAACGGTGGATTGACGGCACCACGATGGATCAGGCGCCGCTACCCATGGAAAGACTGATCGCGGAGTTCACAAATTACCTGGCCTGGCGTGCGCTCAATCTTCGAACTTGCGAACCGGGTGCATCATTGCTTGCACTCGCGGAGATGGCTGTTTCCAATACGTCGGAAGCCCTGGGCGAAAAACGCGCGGCAGCCTTGCGCGGTTGGCTCTCGAAACAGGCCCCCGCGAGCGGGCTGCAGCGCGTTGAAATCGATGGAAAGCTCCAACCATGGGAGTTTCTCGTTCGTGCCGACGGCAGGGTGCTCAAGACAGATGCCGTCGACCATTGCCGGGCACACGATTTGATCGGCTGCCAGCCAATAGAGTGGGACATTGCCGGCGCCCGTGTCGAGTACGGGCTATCCGACAGCGATGTGAGGACCCTGGTCCAAGGAATGAAGCTTGCCATCGACAACGGCCACATCGGCTTTTTCGAACCGTGCTATTTGGCATTCCAGCTCGGGCTCTGGAGCACGGCTGCGCAATCCGAAAATGGCCGGGAAAAAGCAAGGCTCGCCGCGACGGCAGACCGATATAGGATGCGACTGATAGGGTTCCTGGACGAATGCCTGATATGATCGTTCCGATCAGTCCAGCCTTCGCAGCATGTCTGCTTCCTGCTCGAGAATAGCGGCCACTTCCTCGCGCTGCAGATGCGTCATCATCAAGCTGACGCAGCACTCGAGATAGGTGATCGAGGCGCGCCGCAGATAGGCAGCCGTCTCGCGTTCGGCCATCTGGTCGATATCCCTCGCGGGTCGCTTGGGTTGCATGAGGATGATCCTCCGTATCGGTTCCTCCCGCCAAACCACAAGCTTGGGCGGATGTTCCGCGCGATCTCGGGAAAGATTCGGCGGCCGTCTCGCATCACGCCGGAAGGTTCTGCAGCCCGCCGGATGCCGGCCTCGCTCTTTTGGCAAAGCCTGTCATCTGATCGCCGATGCGACTGCCTTCGAGCGCCGCGAAATAATCGATCGTCAGC
>NZ_RZQY01000241.1:0-8215 GCF_003998575.1 Mesorhizobium sp. M7A.F.Ca.CA.001.10.2.1
CTGCATGAGGTCACCGGCGTGCCGCTCGACGCGCAGATCATCGCCGCCAACCGCACCAAGTTCGGCATCTTTCCGATCACCGACGAGATCATCGCCGGCCAGCAGGCCACCGCCGACCGCTTTTACAAGCTCGGGCTGATCCCGAAAGCGGTCCGCATCTCCGACGCGGTGTGGACGGCACCCGGCAACTAACTTGTCCCCTGACGGCGCCGGGTGAGTACGCCCGGCGCCATTTGCGTTTGCACCCATATCTACAGGAGATCCGCCCGTGACTGTGCCAGACATGACCGCGCCTGCCAGCACCGCACCGCTCGATTTCTTCTGGTTCATCCCGACGCATGGCGACGGTTCTTATCTCGGTTCCGAGGAGCAGCAGCGACCGCCCGAATTCGGCTACTTCAAGGAGATCGCGCAAGCGGTCGACCGGCTCGGCTTTCCCGGCGTGCTGCTGCCCACGGGTCAGAACTGCGAGGATTCCTGGATCACCGCGACAGGTCTCGCGACGCTGACCGAAAAGCTGAAGTTTCTCGTTGCGCTGCGGCCGGGTGTCACGCTGCCGACTTTCGCCGCGCGCCAGACCGCCGCCCTCGATCGCTTGAGCAATGGCCGCCTGCTGCTCAATGTCGTGGTCGGCGGCAACCCGACCGAGCTCGCCGGCGACGGCGTCTTCCTGCCGCATGACGAGCGCTATGCCCAGGCGCATGAGTTCCTGACCATCTGGCGCGGCCTGGTGTCCGGCGAGCGGGTCAATTTCGACGGCAAATATTACCGCGTCGAGAATGGCCGCCTCGACCTTCTGCCGCACCAGGAGCGGCCGCCGCTCTATTTCGGCGGGTCGTCGGACGCAGGCCAGGACCTCGCCGCCGACCTCGTCGACATGTATCTGACCTGGGGCGAACCGCCGGCGCAGGTTGCCGAGAAGCTGGCTGCGGCGCGCGCAAAAGCGGCACTGCGCGGCAGAAAACTGCGCTTCGGCATCAGGCTGCATTTCATCGTTCGCGAGACCGAGGACGAAGCCTGGCGCGCCGCCGACCGGCTGATCAGCCATGTCACCGACGCCCAGATCGAAAATGCGCAGGCGCGCTTCCTCAACCAGATGGATTCGGTCGGCCAGCGCCGTATGGCGCAATTGCATGGCGGACGCCGTGACAGACTGGTCGTCTCGCCCAATCTGTGGGCCGGTGTCGGGCTGGTGCGCGGTGGCGCCGGCACGGCGCTGGTCGGCACGCCGGAACAGATCACCGAGCGCATCCGCGAATACCAGGCGATCGGCATCGATACCATCATCGGCTCGGGCTATCCGCATCTCGAGGAAGCGTACCGCGTCGCCGAGCTTCTATTCCCGAAACTCGGGCTCGGCACCAGGCGGCAGCGGGCGCATGAGAACATCGCCAACGAATTCTCGGTCGGCTTCCATGGCGCCAACCGCCTGCAGGCTTCGTCATGAGCTTTGCCACGCGCCTGCATAGCAATGCCATCGGCTGGTTGCTCCCGGCGCTGGTTATTGCCGGCTGGGAGATTGCCAGCCGCGCGGGCGTCATGCCCGCCAACGTGCTGCCGGCGCCAAGTGCGGTCGCCGAGGCCTTCTGGCGGCTGACGCTGTCGGGCGAACTGGTCCGCAACATCGGCGTTTCGACCGCGCGCGCCCTTGCCGGCTTCGCCATCGGCGGCTCGATCGGCTTTGCGCTTGGCCTTGCCAACGGGCTCTCGACGCTCAGCCGCGGCCTGACCGACACGACGCTGCAGATGATCCGCAACATCCCGCACCTGGCGCTGATCCCGCTGGTCATCCTGTGGTTCGGCATCGACGAGGAAGCCAAACTGTTCCTGGTGGCGCTCGGCGTGTTCTTTCCGATCTATGTCAACACGCTGCTCGGCATCCAGAGCGTCGACCCGCATCTGGTCGAGATGGGCCGCGTCTACGGCATGGACCGGCGCGCCCTGTTCTTCCGCGTCATCCTGCCCGGTGCGCTGCCGGCGATCTTCGTCGGCCTGCGCTATGCCCTGGGCATCATGTGGCTGACGCTGATCGTCGCCGAAACCATCTCGGCCAGTTCCGGCCTCGGCTACATGGCCATGCAGGCGCGCGAATTCCTGCTGATCGATGTCGTCGTGCTGTCGATCCTGATCTACGCGCTGCTCGGCAAGCTCGCCGACAGCCTCGCCCGCCTGCTCGAGCGGCTGTCGCTCGGCTGGCATCCGGCCTTCCAGAACAGATGAGAGATTGCCCATGACCGCCGCCAGCCTGACCGCAGCCCGTTCCTTCGTCGCCACGCCGGTGCGACCGATCGGCTCCGTCGAAGGGCAGCGGGCCTTTGCCTTCAGGCAAGCCGGCAAGCGCTTCGGCGACAAGACCGTGCTCGACGGCATCGACCTGGACGTGCCGGCCGGGCAGTTCCTTGCCGTCATCGGCAAGAGCGGCTGCGGCAAAAGCACGCTTTTGCGGCTTCTGGCCGGGCTCGACCGGCCGACATCGGGATCGCTGACATTCGGCGTCGAAGAGGAAGGACACAGCCGCACGCGCTTCATGTTCCAGGAACCACGGCTCCTGCCCTGGGCCAGCGTGGTGAAAAACGTCGAGGTCGGGCTGACCGGGATTGCTTCCGGCGCGGAGGCAAGGCAACGCGCGCTCGACATTCTCGGCGAGGTCGGGCTTGCCGACCGGGCCGACGAATGGCCTTCGGTGCTGTCGGGCGGCCAGAAGCAGCGCGTGGCGCTGGCCCGCGCGCTGGTCGGCCACCCGCAGATCCTGGCGCTCGACGAGCCGCTCGGCGCACTCGACGCCCTGACCCGCATCGAGATGCAGCAGCTTCTGGAACGCATCTGGATCGCGCAGAAGTTCACCGCCGTTCTGGTCACGCATGATGTCGCCGAAGCGGTCGCGCTGGCCGACCGGGTCGTGGTGATCAGCGAAGGCCGGATCGCGCTTGATCTGGATGTGCCCGTGGAACGGCCGCGCCGGCGCGGTTCGGTGGAGCTTGCGCGGCTGGAAGGCAAGATTCTGGATCGGCTGTTCGGGTAGGTTTGTCGGGGGCGGCGCCGCAATTGGCGGAGTGGGGGTCGACCTTTCTTCGAAGCTCACCCTCTAGCGATTGGCCCACACCAATCCCCCCAGCCCGACCAGCATGGTGACGACACCGATATACAGCCATTGCGACTGGCCGGTCATGAAGCTGCCGCCGACAACGCCGACGCCTTGCAGCGACCACAGCACGCCGACGGCAAGCACAATCAAGGCCAGCAGATTTTTGATCAGCCTCATTGCCGGATCTCGCTTTCGAAGTCGATTGGTTGGAGCATCGGGGCCGCGATAAAAGAGCCGAAGGAAGTGGCCCGACCATGCCGGGCTCTACTTGGATATTAATGTTCGATCTTGTCAAACGGACGTCTGACCTCAACACAAAGATCATCATTGATTGACCATCGCGTGCCGGAAAATCCCTGACAGACTGTTACCCAGCGACTCCAAACGTGTGCCATTGCCACGGAACCGCCAGATCACTGCCGCATTTCGCGCCTTATTTGGCACCTAACGGCTGGGGTCTGTCAAAAACGGAGCCATCCCCCAAATATGAAGAACCCAAAACAGACCGCGCTTGTCGCGGTAACGATCGCTGCTGGCCTGATGGTCGGCGCTTCTTCGGCGACCGCCGCCGCCCAGTGCGGCCGCGCCTCGTGGTATGCCCTGCACTCCAAGACCGCCTCGGGCGAGCGCATGAACCCGTCGGCGCTGACCGCCGCGCATCGCACCTTGCCTTTCGGCACCAAGCTCAAGGTGACCAACAAGAACAACGGCCGCAGCGTCGTCGTGCGCATCAACGATCGCGGTCCGTTCATCAAGGGGCGCGTGCTCGACCTGTCGAAGGGTGCCGCCGGCCAGCTCGGCTTCATCGGCTCCGGCCATACTTCCGTGTGCATGGCGCGCGTCTAGAGCTCCCTGTGTCCGGCAAAAGGGCCGGACACATTGCCTACACATTTCGCAGCCGCACACTGAGCCGGCTGGCGCCGTTCGGCCCCGATTTCCATGGCCTTGAACCAAAGAAGCATTGGTCACGCAGCGTGACGTATTGCATCGCAGCAATTAGTTGTTAACTTCCCCGCGAGACATCTAGGGCTCGGCGCTGCTCGTCGTCCCTTCGGTCGCAGGCAGCAGCGGGGTTCTCGATGTTCTACCAGCTCTATGAGATGAACCACGCGGCCCTGCAGCCGGCGCGCCTCTATGCCGACGCGGTGCGGATGTTCTATTCCAATCCACTCAATCCGTTTTCCCACACCCAATGGGGCCGTTCGATCGCGGCGACGGCCGAACTGTTCGAGCGCACCACGCGCCGCTACGGCAAGCCGGCCTTCGGCCTGAGCAAGACCGTGGTCGACTGGAAGAGCGTCGAGGTCACCGAGAAGACCGTCTGGTCGAAGCCGTTCTGCAATCTCGTCCGCTTCGAGCGTGCCGTGCCCGCCGGGCGCAAGCCCGATCCGAAGCTTCTGATCGTGGCGCCGATGTCGGGCCATTATGCGACGCTGCTGCGCGGCACGGTGGAAGCGATGCTGCCCTATGCCGACGTGCACATCACCGACTGGGTCGATGCCCGCATGGTGCCGCTTGCCGATGGCCAGTTCGATCTCGACGACTACATCGATTACGTCATCGACATGCTGCACACGCTGGGGCCGGACACGCATGTGATGGCGGTGTGCCAGCCTTCCGTGCCGGTGTTGGCCGCCGTGGCGCTGATGGAAACGAAGGGCGACCCCTTCGTGCCCTCGACCATGACCTTGATGGGCGGCCCGATCGACACCCGCAGCAATCCGACTGCGGTCAATCTGCTGGCGCAGGAAAAGGGCATCGACTGGTTCCGCGACAATGTCGTGATGCATGCGCCCTGGCCGGTGCCGGGCTTCGGCCGCGAGGTCTATCCCGGTTTCCTGCAGCTGTCCGGCTTCATGAGCATGAACCTCGACCGCCACATCATCGCCCACAAGGACTTCTTCATGCATCTGGTGAAGCATGATGGCGACAATGCCGAGAAGCACCGCGATTTCTACGACGAGTATCTGGCTGTCATGGACCTGACGGCGGAGTTTTATCTGCAGACCGTCGACACCGTCTTCGTTCGCCAGGCCTTGCCCAAGGGCGAGATGACGCATCGCGGCACCAGGATCGATCCGTCGGCGATCCGCAACGTCGCGCTGTTCACGGTCGAAGGCGAGAACGATGACATATCGGGCCTTGGCCAGACCAAGGCGGCGCATGATCTGTGCCCCAATATCCCGGCTGAGCGGCATGCCCACTACATGCAGCCGGCGGTTGGCCATTACGGCGTGTTCAACGGTTCGCGCTTCCGTTCCGAAATCGTGCCGCGCATCGTCGACTTCATCACCAGCTATGGCCGCCAGGAGCGTGTCGCGGTGAAACCGAAGCTGGTCCGCGCCGCCAAGAGATAATGCAAGTCGCCCAAATTGCGGATTTTTGGACGATGACCTGCATAGAACCAAGCTTAACGGCGACAAACCGTGAGATTGACCGGTAAAAGCCGGCTGGCTGGCCGATTCTGTTGCACAAGTGCCGCTGTCCAGCCCCTCGGGTAACCATGCCGACAATCCGACCGTCGTCGTAATTGACACGGACTGTAAATCCCCCTTAACCTTTCGTTAATAACAAAGGGTGAGCGGGGACAATGATTTCCTCATCGATGGCGCAACGGCTGCGCGTGTATGTGGCGGCCGGGCTGGCAGTGACGGCGGGCTGGGTGGCACCGGCTTTGGCGGGTGGAGCGATGGCGACCGGGGGTCTCACCTCGCAGCCGATCGGCCACTATGATTTCTGCAAGCTGCATCCGGGCGAGTGCTCGATCCGCCCGACCAATCTGGCGCCGGCTCCGATGAGCGACGGGCTGATGCGCAAGCTCCTCAATGTCACTGCCAGGGTCAATGCCGCCGTCAAGCCGATGAGCGACATGGACATCTACGGCAAGGACGAGGTCTGGGCCTATCCCGACAAGGGCGTCGGCGATTGCGAGGACTATGTGCTGGAAAAGCGGCGCCAGCTTTCACGCATGAGCATATCGCTTGCCGATCTGCTGATCACCGTCGTGCGCAAGCCCGACGGCGAGGGCCACGCCGTGCTGACGGTGCGCACCGACGAGGGCGACTATGTGCTCGACAATCTGACCGACAAGGTCAAGCCATGGGACGCGACCGGTTACCGCTTCCTCAAGCGGCAGGCGATCGACAACACCGGCCGCTGGGTCTCGATCCGCGGTGGCCAGCAAGTTCTGGTCGGCGCGGTTCAGTAGGTTTTGGTACGCCCATCCCGGCACGTCGCGTTCTTGTGGCGCGCTTTAGCTGCTTTCACATCATAGGTCGCCGCCGCCCCTCATTGTCCTGCCGGACATTTCTCCCCGTATAGGGACGGGGAGAAAGACGCCTTCATCGTCGCTTTCGCCAATCATCAACGTCGTAAGCGCCAACCGCGCGGCTGCACCTTCTCCCCGTCACTATACGGGGAGAAGGTGCCGGCAGGCGGATGAGGGGCAGCGCGACGTCTGCCAATATTTCCCACCGCGACCGCCCCCCAATGAATTTTCGCATTTCTCCGTGAACCATTTCGCTTCGGCCAGCGACACACAGCCGTGAACCGAAACCAACCATGGAGACTTCAGATGACTGCTTTTCTGCGAAACACCCTTCTTGCCGCTCTCGCGGTGTCGAGCATGGCCGGATCCGCCATGGCCGAGCAGACCACCAGCTGTTCCAAAACCAACCTCAACGACCTCTGGGCCGGCCGCTGTTGCGGTGATGCCGGGGCGTCGGGCTGCCTGGGGGGTGGAAACAATGGCCATGGCGGCAATGGCGATCACGGCCGGGGCGGAAATGGCGGCACGGCCGGCAAGAAATGATCTCACCACTGTGCCCGCTGGCGGTCCGCCGGCGGGCAGTTTCCTGCTGAGGCAGGCGAACCTGCATCACGCTCGGATCGTCGGCTACGGCCGCTGGTTCAACGCCGCGCGGATCAATGCAGTGATGCGGCGAAGCTCGGCCTCGTCGAGTTTCTCGATGTTTTCGGCCAGCAGATTGGCAAGCTCGGTGGCAGCGGGGGAAAGACCCGACGTGTCGATTTTTACACGCGGGTGCGAGGCCTCGGCCAGCCGCGCCAGTTCCTCGGCATCGTCCCAGATGATGTTGAAATAGCCGATGATCTTCTGGATCAGCGTCCAGGTCGGGGCACCGCGCCTGCCATGTTCGAGCGCCGACAGGTAGGCGGCGCTGACGCCGATCGCCGCCGCCATGTCCTTCTGGCGGACACCGCGTTCGCCTCGTAGCGTGCGCAGCTTCTCTCCGAACGGGGTCATGTCCCCGCCCTCATGATAGAACTCCTCACAGGCGCGCCCGCCGCAGGCGGATATAGAGCGCACCCGAACCGCCATGGTTGCGGGCGGCATGGTCGTGGCTGGAGACGAGCGGCCGGAAGGCGGGCGTCGACAGCCAGGCCGGCACGGCGCGACGCAACACCCCATCGCCGCCGGAGGACGAGCCCTTGCCGGTGATGACCAGGACATAGCGGACGCCGCCGGCATGCGCCCGGTGCAGGAACGAAAACAGCAGCGAATAAGCCTCGTCCTGGGTCATGCCGTGCAGGTCGACACGGCCCTCGATCGGCAGCCGGCCTTTCGATAATTTGTCCAGCGTCGGCTCGTCGAGGCGGTGCGTGACTTGCTGAGCCTTCGGCTTTGCGGTCCCTGCGGCGTTGGCAGAGGCCAGCGCCGGCTGCGGCTGATTTGGCCTGGCCTCGGCGGCAATGTCGGGGATGTCGACGGCAAATTTGCCCTTCAGCGGCTTGGCCGTGCGCGCCACCAGGTTCCACAGAACCCGGTCATCCTCGCTGAGCTTGTCCGGGCGCCGGGTCATCGGACCGCACCCGCAACGAGCGCGCGCGGCACCAGCGCATAAAAATCCGCGGCATTGCGGATCACGCCGGCGATCTCGCCCGCGGCATCGCCCGATCCGGCGAACAGGTCGCCCCGCGCCGGTCCGGTGATGGCGGAGCCGGTGTCCTGCGCGATCATCAGGCGGCGGAACGGTTTTGCGTCGAAAGCAGTGAGCGTCGGCGCGTCGATGTAAAAGGGCGTGCCGAATGTATGCAGCAGGCGGTCGACGGCGATCGAGCGGCCCGGCGTCAGCGGCACCTTGGCGGCGGCGATCGGGCCAAGGGTTGCGT
>NZ_RZQY01000242.1:0-8212 GCF_003998575.1 Mesorhizobium sp. M7A.F.Ca.CA.001.10.2.1
GGCCATGGCGGCGTCATGGATCGCGTCGATGGGCTTGTCGCAGCGGCATTCGCCCTATACGTCATCGGCTGGATTTCGGCGAACGCCGATCATCCGGCGCAGGGTCTGTTTCCCGTTTGAGCGATGTCATTTCAGGGTCCTTTGCGCGGTGCGCCTTGGATTCGCCCGGATTGGTGTCACAGTCACGGCGCAGTCTGCGCCGTGGAAGAATTTGAGGGTTTGTCTTGAACGAGATTCTTCACGCGCTTTTCAGCACAGAAGGCTTTGTCCTCGGCACGCTGGTGCCATTCCTCTTCGTGCTGACCGTAGTCGTGTTCGTCCACGAAATGGGCCATTACCTTGTCGGGCGCTGGTGCGGCATCGGCGTCAGGGCCTTCTCGATCGGCTTCGGCCCGGAACTCTTCGGCTTCAACGACAGCCACGGCACGCGCTGGAAACTGTGTGCGATACCGCTTGGCGGCTATGTAAAATTCGTCGGCGACATGAACGCCACATCGAGCCAGCCCACGTCGGAAGAAATTGAAACGCTGACCGAGGACGAGCGCAAGGTCGCTTTTCACACTCAGCCGATCTGGAAGCGCGCGGCAACGGTGGTGGCCGGACCATTGTTCAATTTCCTGCTGACGATCGTCGTCTTTTCCGTGCTGTTCACCGCCTATGGCCGCTATGTCGCCGAGCCCATGGTGGCCGAGGTGACCGCCGACAGCCCGGCGGCGAAGGCCGGCATCCTTCCCGGCGACCGATTCGTCAGTGTCGACGGCAACAAGGTCGAAACCTTTGGCGACGTCCAGCGCCTGGTCTCGGGCCGTGCCGACGACGCAATCACCTTCGTCATGTTGCGCGACGGCCAGGAGGTCACTGTGACCGCGGCGCCGCGGCTGATGGAACAGGAAGACGCGCTCGGCAACAAGGTCAAGGTCGCCGTGATCGGTGTCGTCAACAACAAGGAACTCGGTCAGCCGAGGCTGATCACCTACACGCCGGTCGGAGCGGTCGCGGCGGCGGTCGAGGAAACCGGTCACGTCATCCAGCGCACCGGCCAGTTCCTGCAGCGCTTTGTTGTCGGGCGCGAAGACAAATGTCAGCTGGGCGGTCCGGTGAAGATCGCCGACATGGCGGGCAGGGCTGCGAAACTGGGATTCGAATGGCTGGTGCAGCTGGTTGCACTGCTATCCGTTGGCATCGGAATTCTGAACCTTTTGCCGATTCCCCCCCTCGACGGCGGTCACCTCTTGTTCTACGGGGTGGAGGCTGTCATTCGCCGTCCGGTGTCGGAACGGATGATGGAAATGGCCTATCGGGCCGGGTTGCTTCTGGTGCTGTGCTTCATGGGGTTCGTTTTTTGGAACGATCTGTTTGGGTGCTGAAATCATGAAGAAATTTGGCTTCTGCATGGACGATGTTGAGACGCCGTTTACCATGCAAGGGGATATGAGTGACGCGAAAGCCACGCCGCAGGGTTAAGTAAATACAAATTAACCAGAAGCCTTGCGTGTAGGGAAAATCCGGTTAATACGGTAGGGGAAATTACCGCACGTCCGGTTTTCTCGCCGTGGGGACTACGAGAAAAGGTTATTAAGCCCGATGAAGGCAGCATCCAAGTTTCTAAGCGCCGCGTCCGCGGTGACCCTGTCCGCGGCCATGGTCGTGCCAGGCGCGCTCGCAGTGCAGTTCGTTGCCACATCGGCGGCTGAAGCCGCTGTCGTCAGCAGAGTGGAAGTGAGCGGCAACCAGCGTATCGACGCTGAGACCATCCGCAATTACATCACCATCAAGCCGGGCAAGGCTTTCTCCAGTTCCGATATCGACGGTGCGGTCAAGGCACTGTTCGGAACTGGCCTGTTTTCGGACGTGCAGATCAACCAGGTCGGCTCGACGCTGGTGGTCAAGGTCGCCGAGTACCAGGTGGTCAACCAGGTGCTGTTCCAGAACAACAAGAAGCTCAAGGACAATGCACTTGCGGCGGCGGTGCAGCTGAAGCCGCGCGGAACGTTCTCGCAGGCGACGCTCGATGCCGACGTGGAATCGGTCAAGGCTGCATACAGGCGCATTGGTCGTGACGATGTGACCGTGACCACGCAGGTTATGCAGCTTGGCGACAATCGCGTAAACGTTGTCTTCAACATCGTTGAAGGCGATCGCACGCAGATCGCGGCGGTCAATTTCGTCGGCAACAGTGCCTATTCCAGCCGCCGCCTGGCGGATATCATCAATACCAAGCGCTCGTCCTGGCTTTCCTTCGTCCTGCGCGACGACGTCTATGACGATGACAAGCTGCGCGCGGACGAGGAGCTGCTGCGCCGCTTCTACTACAATCACGGCTATGCCGACTTCCAGGTCGTGTCTGCTGTCGGCGAGCTCGACAGCGCGACGAACAAGTACACGGTCACCATCACCGTCCAGGAAGGCGACCGCTACACGTTCGGTGATGTCAGCGTCGAGAGCTCGATCCCTGAAGTCGACGGCAAGTCGCTGGAATCGGTGATCGAGACCCATAAGGGTGACGTCTACAACGCCAAGAACGTCGAGGATTCCATCATCGCGCTGACCGAGAAGGTGGCCGGTTCCGGCTATGCCTTCGCGCAGGTCACGCCGCGCGGCGACCGGAATTTCGAGAACCACACCATTTCGGTCGTCTACACGATCGACCAGGGCACCAAGGCCTATATCGAGCGCATCGAGATCCGCGGCAACGATCGCACGCGTGACTATGTCATTCGCCGCGAGTTCGATGTCAGCGAAGGCGACGCCTTCAACCAGGTGCTCATCCAGCGCGCGAAGAAGCGCCTGGAAAACCTGAATTACTTTGAGAAAGTCGACATCTCGACCGTGCCGGGCTCGCAGCCTGACCAGGTCGTTCTGGTGGTCGATGTGGTCGAGAAATCGACCGGCGAGTTCTCGGTGGGCGCTGGTTATTCGACCGGTGGCGACACGGCCGGTCCGTCGGTCGAAGGATCGGTGACCGAGCGCAACTTCCTCGGTCGTGGCCAGTTCATCAAGCTGTCGGCGGGCGGCGGCAAGAATTCACGCGACTACAGCCTGTCCTTCACCGAGCCTTATTTCCTCGGACGGCGCATCGCCGCCGGCTTCGACATCTTCAAGTCGACCAGGGAATACGACAACTACGACAGCGATACCACGGGTGCGACGGTGCGCTTCGGTCTGCCGATCACCGACAGCATCTCGACCCAGTTGGCGTACAACATCTCGCAAGAGAAATATGAGCTGGATGACAGCTGCGATGCAAATGGCGACGGGGTTCCTGATCCCGGTTGCAGTGTTTCCACGGCTATCCTGGACGGCATCGAACAAAGCCCTTGGATCAAGTCGTCGGTCAGCCTCGGGCTGGTCTACAACACCATCGACGATATGAAGAGCCCGCACGAGGGTATCTATGCCACCACGACCGTGGAAGTCGCAGGCCTCGGTGGTGATGCCAAGTTCGTGAAAGTCACGGGCCGCGGCAGCATCTACCAGACGCTGTCGGAGCAGTACGACCTGGTCGGGCTCATTTCAGGTGGCGCTGGCCATGTTGAAGGATACGGCAGCGATGGTCTGCGGATTTTCGATCAGTTCCAGAGCACCGATCGCATGATCCGTGGCTTCGCCTATGGCGGCATCGGTCCTGTCGATACTGCTACTGGCGACCATCTCGGCGGCACGACCTATTTCAATGCGTCGGCAGAGGCCCAGTTCCCGCTCCCGGTCATTCCGGAGAGCTTTGGCTTGCGTGGCGCGGTCTTCGCGGACGCGGCAACGCTCTATGGAAGCAAGGTCGACACCGCTGGCGTCACTCAGGACTCGGTCGGCATGAAGTTGCGTGCCTCGGTCGGCCTCGGCCTGATGTGGGCATCGCCATTCGGTCCGATCCGTATCGACTATGCGATCCCGGTCAAGAAGGAAGCGCGCGACGACGTGCAGGAATTCAACTTCGGCATATCGACCCGCTTCTGATCGGCGGCCAACGATGCTCCCGGGTCCTCAGGGTCCGGGAGAAATGTTCCGACCTAGCTGGATATAGCTTCTGGAATGACCGATCCGGTGTTCTTCGCGCCATCACGCCGGTATACGGCGGGCGAAGTCGCGAATCTGACCGGCTCGGTGCTCGTCGATTCCGGCCACTCCGATATTTCGATCGAAGCACTCGCGCCTGCCAGCGAGGGCGGCGAGAATGCGCTCGTCTTTGTCGATGGCAAGCGTAATTCCGCGCTGATGCCGTCGCTGCGGGCAGCCGCGGTCCTGTGCCCGGCGGAATTTGCCGGCAAGGCGCCGGCAAGCGTTGCCGTTCTCATTCATCCGCGTCCGCAACAGGCCTTCGCGCTGATCGGGCGTCTGCTGTTTCCGAGGGCGGCGACACCAGGGCCAATGACCAGTGAAACCGGCGTCTCGCCGCACGCTCATGTCGATGCGACCGCGCATGTCGAAGCCGGTGCCGTCATCGAGGCCGGCGCGGTGATCGGGCCAGGTGCTTCGATCGGCAGCGGCACCGTCATCGCCCCAAATGCGGTTATTGGACAATCCTGCCAGATCGGCCGCGACGGCTATGTCGGTCCAGGAGCCAGCATCCAGTATGCCTTGATCGGCAATCGCGTCATCATTCATGGCGGCGCGAGGATAGGCCAGGATGGTTTTGGGTTCGTCGGCGGGGCCAAGGGTCCAGAACGCGTGCCGCAGATCGGCCGTGTCGTTATTCAGGATGATGTCGAGATCGGCTCCAACACCACCGTCGATCGCGGCGCCATGTCCGATACGATCATCGGCCAGGGCACCAAGATCGACAATCTCGTGCAGATCGCCCATAACGTCCGCATCGGCCGCAATTGCATAATAGCCGGGCTTTCGGGTATTTCGGGTTCTGTGGTCGTGGGTGACAATGTCACCATGGGCGGCGGCGTCGGGCTTGCGGATCACCTGACCATAGGGACAGGGGCCAAGCTTGCCGCAAGAAGTGGATTTATGAGCAATGTCCCTGCAGGCGAGATCTGGGGCGGCTATCCGGCACAGCCGATGGCGGAAGCCATGCGGGAGATAGCCATGCTGCGCAAGCTCGCCAGGACCCGCAAACAGGGCGAGGGAGGCAATGGCTGACATGATCGCGTCGACGACGCTGGAGGCAGTCGACATTATGGGGCTGATGAAGCTCCTGCCGCACCGCTATCCGTTCCTGATGATCGATCGTATCGTCGACATCGATGGCGACGAATCCGCCGTCGGCATCAAGAACGTGACCATAAACGAGCCGCATTTTCAGGGCCATTTCCCTGAGCAGCCGGTCATGCCGGGTGTGCTCATCGTCGAGGCGATGGCGCAGACGGCCGGCGCCATCTGTATCCGCAGCCTGGGTACCGAAAAGCCGTCGCTGGTCTATTTCCTGACCATCGACAACGCCAAATTCCGCAAACCGGTGGTTCCCGGCGACCAGTTGAAGATCCATGTCAAGAAAATCAAGAAACGCGGCAACCTGCTCAAATTCGCTTGTGAAGCCATGGTCGACGGCGCCAAGGCGGCCGAGGCCGAGATTTCAGCCATGATGGTCACCAGCGACTGACGATCGAGTGCTTATGAAAATCAAGACATCCATTCATGCGTCCTCCATTGTCGAGGAAGGCGCCCAAATCGGCCAAGGTGCACGCATCGGGCCGTTCTGCCATGTCGGTGCCGATGTGGTGATCGGCGACGACGTCGAACTGGTCAGTCATGTCTCGGTGATGGGCGCGACGTCGATCGGTGCCTCGACCAAGGTCTATCCGATGGCGACATTGGGCGCACCGCCGCAGAACACCAAGCACAAGGGCGGTCGCACCACCTTGGTCATCGGCAGGAACTGCACGATCCGCGAAGGCGTGACCATGCATCTCGGCACCGATTCCAGCCGCGGCGAGACGACGGTCGGCGACAATGGCAATTTCCTTGCCTACGCCCATATCGCCCATGATTGCGTCGTCGGCAACAATGCGACGTTCGCCAATGGTGCAACGCTGGGCGGCCACTGCGAGGTCGGCAACAATGTCTATATCGGCGGCCTGACCGCAGTGCATCAGTTTGTCCGCATCGGCGACAACGCCTTTCTCGGCGGCTGCTCCGCGATCGTCGGCGATGTCATCCCCTTTGCCATAGCGGTCGGCAACCGCGCCAGCCTACGCGGCCTCAACATCATCGGCCTCAAGCGCTCCGGCCTGCCAAGGTCCGAAATCCTTGTACTGCGCAAGGCTTACAGGATGATCTTCGATCGTTCCCGCACCGTTGGCGAGAACATCGAGTTCGCCAAGGCGGAGTTCGCGTCGTCGCCGACCGCCATGAAGATCATCGATTTCATCAGCAGTCGCGGCAAGCGGCATTATGCTGTGCCGTCGCTCAAGGGCGGCGATGGCGACGATGTCGATGACGAAGACTGAGACAGCGGCTGCGCGTCTTGATCTTCCGCCGGGCTCCAGGGTCGGCATCATTGCCGGCGGCGGCAGTCTGCCGGTCGAAGTCGCGGCCGGTTCGGCTGAACAAGGTTATCCGCCCTTCGTCATCCTGATGGAAGGCGAGGTCGACCGCATCGCGGAACTCTCCCGATACGATCACGAAAGCCTCGCTCTGGAAGGTATAGGCTCGCTCGTCCCTTTGCTGCGGCGGCACCGGATCACCCATCTGGTGCTTGCAGGCGAGATCAAGCGCCGGCCGCGATTGCTTGCGCTGCGCCCCAGTCTCAGCCTGCTCGCGGTGATTCCTTTGGTCGTCATGGCGCTCGCGCGTGGCGACGATGGTCTTCTGAAGGTCTTGGCACGAGGCCTCGAAGCGCGCGGAGTAAAGGTCGTTGGCGCCCACGAAGTAGTGCCGAATCTTGTCGCCGCCGAAGGCGTGCTGACCAAGGCCGAACCGCGAAAATTGGACTGGCGCGATATTGAGGCAGGCCTTGCGGCAGCAAAGGCCATCGGGGCGCTGGATGTCGGCCAGGCGGCGATCGCGGTTGGCGGCCGGGCAATCGCGCTGGAAGGCATCGAAGGAACAGCCGGCCTGCTTGATCGTGCGAAGCTGCTGCGCGGCCACGGCCGTATTGCGGGCAAGACCCGCGGCGTCCTCGTCAAGTGCGCCAAGCCCGGTCAGGAACTGCGCGCCGATCTTCCATCCATCGGTCCGCAGACGGTCGAGGCAGCGCACGCGGCCGGACTCGCCGGCATTGCCGTCGAGGCGGGACGCTCGCTGATCCTCGAAGGTCCTGAAACCATCGCGCGCGCCAATGCACTTGGCCTGTTCGTCCTTGGCCTGCGTGCCGCCACGGAGCCGCGCAATGGCTGACAGGGCATTGAAGATCGCAATCGTTGCCGGAGAGGAGTCTGGCGACCTGCTCGGTGCCGACATAGTGCGCTCGCTCAGCCAGGCTGTGGGGCGCGAGGTGCAACTCGTCGGCCTCGGCGGCCGTCATTTGCAGGCGCTGGGACTGGTCTCGCCATTCGATGCCGGCGAGATCGCCCTGATGGGGTTCAGCGCCGTTCTACGCGACCTGCCGCGCCTGATGCGGCGGATCAGCCAACTGTCCAAGACCGTTGCCGACGAAAAGCCGGACTGCATGGTCACCATCGACAGTCCGGACTTTTCGTTGCGCGTCGCCAAAAAGGTGCGTGCGGCCAACCCGTCGATTCCGATCATCCACTATGTCTGCCCGAGCGTGTGGGCGTGGCGGCCGGGCAGGGCGGTGGCGATGAAGCCCTATGTCGACCACATCCTCTGCATCCTGCCGTTCGAGGTCAAGGAGCTCGAGCGGCTCGGCGGGCCACCGGGCACCTATGTCGGGCATCGCCTGACCCACGATGCGGGTTTGCTGGCCGCAGCCAAGGCGCAGGAACTACCGCGCGACCTTTCTCCTGATCGCGTCAAGACCCTGCTCGTCCTGCCCGGTTCGCGGCGTGGCGAGGTACGGCGGCTGCTCGACCCGTTCGGCGAGACGGTGTCGATTCTGCGTGCGCGTGGCCACCGCCTGCGGCTGCTGCTGCCGACCGTTCCGCATGTCGCCGAGCTCGTCAAATCCTCCGTCAACCGCTGGGATGAAAAGCCTGAGATCATCGTCGATTCCCAGCGCAAATGGCAGGCTTTCGGCAAAGCCGATGCGGCGCTGATCGCGTCCGGGACGGTATCGCTGGAACTGGCGCTGGCCGGCGTGCCGATGATTTCCTGCTACAGGCTCGACCCGGTCGCGCGGGTCTTGGCGCCGTACCTCGTTTCCGTC
>NZ_RZQY01000243.1:0-8180 GCF_003998575.1 Mesorhizobium sp. M7A.F.Ca.CA.001.10.2.1
GGCACCGACAGGTTGCGGGCAAGGTCTTCGAACATCACCGCATTGTGGCCGGTGACGGCGTGGAGTTCAGCGAACTTCTCGTAGGTCTGGCGCGCCGGCTTGGGATTGAGCCCGGCGGCGACGATGTCGAAGATGTCGTCGAAATGGTCGAGGATGCCGAGTTGGCGCGCGGTGCGCTCGGCGTGCCTGCGGTCGCCATTGGTGAAGATGAACTTGCGGCCCGGAAGCTGGCGGATGGCGGTGCCGAGAACGGGGTCTGGCACCAGCCATGAATAGTCGATGTCGTGGACCTTCTCGAGGAAATCATCGGGGTCGATGCCATGACGTGTCATCAGGCCGTTCAGCGTCGTGCCATATTCGCGGTAGAGTTCCTTCTGCAACTTGCGCGCATCGTCGCGCGGCAATGCCAGCAGCTCGCCGACATAGGCGGTCATCTTGACGTCGATCTGCGAGAACAGATTCGAATGATGCGGATAGAGCGTGTTGTCGAGATCGAAGACCCAGTCGGTGACATGGGCGAAGCGGGCGGGGTCAGGGAGCGTGGTCATGGGCTCCTTATGGCATGAAACGCGCATTCCGGAAGCGACTTTATCCACAACTTCTGCTCGTTGAGGTTGCGTAAATCGCCTCACGATTCAAATTTTAGGCATCTGGGAAAGGTGGCCTTTAGGGCTTGCTGGCAGAGAGGCAGTCTTGTGGGAGCAAGCGATGAACAGCATAATTCTGAGATCCGCCGCCGTTGCTTTCGCCTCAGTCGCGGCCTCTCTCCTGCTGACCCTGATCATCGTTCCGGCCATGGGATTTCCGGTCAACCGCACGATCTGGCTGACCTCCACGCTCTGTCCGCTGGTGCTGGCGTGGGCTGCCAGCGCAAGCACTTTCTGGCAAAGCGACAGGCTGAAAAACGCGCATCGCGATCTCGCCCGAGCCCATGCCCAGCTCGCCGCCGCGCATCGCCGCCTGGCGGAAAAGGCGAGCCGCGACGACATGACCGGCATGCTCAACCGGGAAAGCTTCTTTGCCGCGCTCGACGGTTCGCGCCGCAAGTCCGATCGCGGCGCGCTGCTGATCATCGATGCCGATCACTTCAAGACCATCAACGACAATTTCGGCCATCTGACAGGTGATGACGCGCTGCTTTTGATCGCCAGCGCGATCCAGCGCGGCGTGCGCAGCGGCGATGTGCTCGGCCGCATCGGCGGCGAGGAGTTCGGCGCCTTCCTGATCGGCGCGACCGAGCAGGAGGCCAAGCGCGTCGCCGAGCGAATTCGCCGCGAAGTGGAGCTGATCCGCTTCCGGCCCGTCGACGAGCGGACCATTCCGCTCACGGTCAGCATCGGCGGCACTGTCTGCGGCGAGGAAGCCAGTGTGTCGGAGCTGATGCGCGCCGCCGACCGGCGCCTCTACCAGGCCAAGCACCAGGGCCGTAACCTGACGATCATCGACACCGGCATTTCCGAGGCGGCGTGATCCGATCTGCCGCAACCGGCCTGTTAAGAAAATTCTAACCCTGTTTGCACTCGGTTGTACCGCTTAGCCGGGTTTTCACTGCTTTGCGGCCAGACTTGGCACGATACTGGCTTCCACGGTGATGCATGTGTCGTTCCGGGAATTGCCGTTCTGGGAACGCCATGCAGTGCCGAAGCCCAGCCGAGAGACCAGCCATGAGTTTCATCATCAAGAAAATGTCACGCCGCGCGCTCGTGCAGGCGTTGATCGCATTGCCTGCCCTGTCTTTGTTCCGCAAGCTGCCTGATGCCGATGCAGCCGATCCAGAGCCCAACCCGAACGAGATCGTCGAGGTCAATGGCTGGATTCTGAGGCGGAGCGACCTGGCATGATCTTCGACAGCTACGAGGCGTATCGCGCCGCGAACTTCACCCCAAAAGTGTGCATCCTAGGCTCCGGTCCGGCCGGCACGACCATTGCCCGCAAGCTTGGCGCGGCCGGCATTCCGGTGGTGGTGATGGAGGCCGGTCCGCGCGAATTCAGCGACGAGTCGCAGGACTTTTACCGTGGCAGCACGGTCGGCGATTTCTATTTCGATCTCGACATAACCCGGCTGCGGTTGATGGGCGGCAGTTCCAACCACTGGGCCGGCTGGTGCCGCGTGCTCGACAAGCAGGATTTCGAGCCGAAGGCCTGGGTACCCGATACGGGCTGGCCGATCCGCCGCACCGACATCGAACCCTATCTGCCGGAAGTGCGCGACATTCTCGACCTTCCGGCCCTCCGGCCAGATGTGCCGATCTCGGACGACATTCGCTGGGTGCAGCTGATCAAGAGCCCGGCCGTGCGCTTCGCCGAGAAGTTCGGCGATGAACTCGACAAGGCCAAGAACATCGCGGTGGTGCTCAACACTTGTGCCACCGAGCTTACCGGCGACGGCAAACGCGTGACGGGCGCCAGACTGTGGTCGAACGGGCAGAATGCCGGCTCCTTCAGCGCCGACTATTTCATCGTCTGCACCGGTGGGCTGGAGAATTCGCGGCTGCTTCTGTGGTCCAACCAGCGCTCGAACGGCGGCGTCGTGCCGAATGCGACGGCGCTTGGCCGCTACTGGATGGAGCATCCGACCTTCGAGGGCGGCAATGCCATCCTGGCCGACTATAACGCGTTCGAGGTCGACGCCGTCAATGAGGCCTTCTTCTCGCCGACACTTGCCGCCACGGAGCGGCTGCAGATCATGAATTTCGGCATCCGGCTGATCGAGACGCCGTATCCCGGCGTCAAGAGCCTTATCGCCGACCTCGCCTGCACGGCACCCGACATGGCCGAGTGGATGTCCTCCAAGCTCAGTCAGAGACTGCGCTGCGCCGCGCAGCTCTACGTCGCCTGGGAACAGGCGCCGCTGGCCTCCAACCAGATCGAGTTGTCGAAGACCAATGTCGACCATGCCGGCGTGCCACGCATCGAATTGCACTGGAAGAAATCCGAACTGGAACATCGCACCCTGCTCGAAGGGCTCAGACTGTTCGGCAAGACGCTGATCGAGAAGAATCTCGGCCGCGTGCGCATTGCCGACTGGATCAGCAACGGCCAGGACTATCCGACCAATGACGAGACGGCGGGCCATCACCATATGGGCGGCACGCGCATGGGCACCGACGTCACCAAAAGTGTGGTCGACGCCAACTGCAAGGTGCACGGCATGGACAATCTCTATGTCGGCGGCTCCTCGGTGTTCTGCACGTCAGGCCAATGCAACCCGACGACGACGATCACCGCGCTGGCCTGCCGGCTGGGCGACCATCTGAGCAAGGTGGTCACCGCCTGACGGCTGCAGGGCAACTGCTGCCTAGAGCGTCGCCGGGTCGAGCGCCGGCTGGTCCTTGCGTCGGGCGACGATCGCCGCGAAATCGGCGGTCTGGAAGGCATCGCGCAAGGCGTCGAAGGACGGCAGCACGAAATAGGCGCGCTGGAACTTGTCGATCTCGTAGCCGGTGCGCATCACCGTTTCCAGGTCGAAGGGCACGTGGTGGGCGTCCTTGCCTTCGACCGCGAACTGCAGCTCGGTAAACGACGACATCAGGCCGGCGCCAAAGGCCTTTAGCGGCTGGCCGGCCTCCTGCATCAAGCCGTATTCGGCCGTGTACCAGTAGAGCCTGGAAATCATCTCGTCGCCGCCCAGCGCGATGATGTCGCCGGCCTTCTCGCCATACATCTGCATGAAGTCGGCGAACACCGGTTGCGACAGCGCCGGCACGTGGCCGAAGAAATCATGGAACATGTCGGGCTCGACAATGTAGTCGAGCTCCTGCCTGGTCCGCAGCCAGTTGGTGACCGGGAAGCGGCGATCGGCGAGATGATCGAAAAACGGGGCCGCGGGAATGAGACCGGGCACCGCGACGATCTCCCAGCCGGTCAATTTGCGCAGCTTGGCGCTGACCTCGTCGAAATCGGGAATACGGTCGAGCAGGCCAAGTTTTTCGACGCCGTCGAGATAGGAATGGTGGGCGAGCCTGCGCGTCAATTTGGTCTGGCGGTCGCACAGCGTGCGCCACACCGCCTGCTCTTCTTCGCTGTAATCGTAGCCCTGGGACACGGTGAAATCGGCGCGGCAGACCGAATAGTCGCCGCGCAATCCTTGCGCCGCGCAGTCGCGGGCATATTCGGCAACGCTCATCGTCGTCATGGTTTTTCTCCTCGCAAATCATCAATGGCTGACGTGCCGAAAAGGCTACCCCGATCTGCCGAGGCAAATCGGTTTTGATGATGGCTCGAACGGAATATTTGGGATAACATCCACTCACAAAACCCTCTATCGGAGTGAAAGTGCCTCAATTCGACGATTTCGAGATCAAGATGCTCGATGTCCTGCAGCGCGACGGGCGCAAGCCGGTTTCCGAACTGGCGCAAGAGATCGGCCTGTCGACGACGCCGTGCGCGCGGCGCTTCGAGGCGCTGCAGGAGGCCGGCATCATCAAGGGATTTGCCGCGGTGATCAGCCGCCGCGCGGTCGGCCTGATGGTCGAGGTGTTCATCCAGGTGCGCCTGGTCAGCCACAGCGACGGCTCGCCCGAAAGCTTCATCGCCGCCGTGCAGCGCATGGACGAGGTGTCCTCGTGCTGGACGATGACTGGCGACCATGACTTTCTGCTGCATGTCATGGTGCCGTCGGTCGACGAACTCAACGCCTTCGTTATGCACCGGCTGATGCGGCTCGACGGCGTGCGCGACGTCCACACGCAGTTGGTGCTGCAGAACATCAAGGGGCCGGGCCATGTGCCGCTCGGGCATCTCAGGCGATGACAATGCCTCTCTTCGCACTCCTTGGGGAAAAGCTGCACGCAAACTGCTGAAACGGGCCAATCGCGTGTCCACATCGCCGGCCAGCTTGCGCGGACCAACTGCCCAAGAGGTCCGCCATGAAAATCGTCCTGATCAATCCGCCGCACACCGCCATCGGCAGCCGCGTGCCCGACGATCATTTGCCGCCGCTCGGCCTGCTGGCGATCGGCGGACCGCTGATCGATGCCGGCCATCAGGTGCGGCTCGTCGACGCCGAGTTTGGGCCGATGCCGCTCGATGACGTCGTACGCAACGCACTGGAGGACCACCCCGACTTCGTCCTGATCGGCCATTCCGGCTCGACCTCGGCGCACCCGACCGCCTTGCTGATCGCTGAGCAGATCAAGCAGCGGGAGCCGGCGACCATCATCGTCTATGGCGGCGTTTTCCCGACCTATCATTGGCGCGACATCCTGGCCGCTACCGATGCTTTCGACTTCATCGTGCGCGGCGAGGGCGAGGCGACCGTCGTGGCGCTGGTCGAGGCGCTGGAAATGCACCAGCCGCCGGCGAGCGTGGCCGGCATCGCCTATCGCGACGATCTCAGCCGCCCCTTCGCCACACAGGCGGCCATGACCATTGCCGACCTCGACGCCTACCGCGTCGGTTGGGAGCTGATTGAGCACTCGCGGTACAGTTACTGGGGCGGCAAGCGGGCCGTGGTCATGCAGTTTTCGCGCGGCTGTCCGCATCTGTGCAATTATTGCGGCCAGCGCGGCTTCTGGACCCGCTGGCGGCATCGCGATCCGGTGAAATTCGCCAGGGAGATCGCCTGGCTGCACCGCGAGCACGGCGTCGAGCTGATCAATCTCGCCGACGAGAATCCGACGGTCTCGAAGAAGGCCTGGCGTGCCTTCCTCGACGCCCTTATCGCCGAGAACGTGCCGGTGCTGATCGTCGGTTCGACCCGTGCCGACGACATAGTGCGCGATGCCGACACCCTGCATCTCTACCGCAAGGCCGGCGTCATCCGCTGGCTGCTCGGCATGGAAAACACCGACGAGCAGACGCTTCAATTGATCCGCAAGGGCGGCAGCACATCATCCGACCGCGAGGCGATAAGGCTGCTGCGCCTCAACGGCATCCTGTCGATGGCGACCTGGGTGGCCGGCTTCGAGGACGAAGGGTTCCGCGATCTGTGGCGCGGCTTTCGCCAGCTCATCGCCTATGACCCCGACCAGATCCAGGCGCTCTATGTGACGCCGCATCGCTGGACGCCGTTCTTCCGCATCGCGCGGGATCGCAAGGTGATCCAGCAGGATGCGCGCTTGTGGGATTACAAGCACCAGGTGCTGCAGATGACGCGGCTGAAACCCTGGATGCTGTTCTTCAGCGTCAAGCTGATCGAGCTGGCGGTGCAATCACGGCCGAAGGCGCTGGCCCGCATCCTGTTACACAAGGATCCCGAGCAGCGGCATTCGATGCGCTGGTACACACAGATGGGCCGCCGCGTCTGGTTCCGCGAGGTCTGGGGTTTTCTGGTCCGCGACGTCAGGGTGAAAGACGGCCCGACGCTGGCTGAATTCTGGGGCGCGCCGCAGGACGCCGAGGAGGAATCGATGACGGTTTCACGGCCGGCCAGAAAGCTCGCCATTCCCACCATCGGCAATATTGAAGATTCCGAGGCGAAAAAGTTAGCCGGCTGACGAGCCCCTCAGGGCACGATCAGCGTGCCGGCGCCATGTTCGGTGAACAGTTCCAACAGCACCGCATGCGGCGTCTTGCCGTTGAGGATGACGACGCCTTCGACACCGCGTTCGATCGCTTCGATGCAGGTCTCGACCTTGGGGATCATGCCGCCCGAGACCGTGCCGTCCTTGATCAGCGCCTTGGCCTCGGCCACGGTCAGTTCGTCGATCAGCTTCTTGTTCTTGTCGAGCACACCAGGCACGTCGGTGAGGAACAGCAGGCGCGTCGCCTGGCAGGCGCCGGCAATGGCGCCGGCGAAGGTGTCGGCATTGATGTTGTAGGTGTGGCCGTCGCGCCCTGGCGCCACCGGCGCCAGCACCGGGATCATTTCGGAGCGTGCCAGAAGATCGAGCAAGGTGCGGTCGACCTCGACCGGCTCGCCGACGAAGCCGAGATCGAGCACGCGCTCGATGTTGGAGTCCGGATCGATCATGGTCTTGCGAGCCTTTTCGGCGAAAACCATGTTGCCGTCCTTGCCGCAGAGACCGATCGCCCATTCGCCCTCGGCGTTGATCAGCGCGACGATCTCCTTGTTGATCGAACCGGCCAGCACCATTTCGACGATCTCGACCGTCTTCTGGTCGGTGACGCGCAGGCCGCCCTCGAACTTGGATTCGATGCCCATCTTGGCCAGCATGGCGCCGATCTGCGGGCCGCCGCCATGGACGACGATCGGGTTGACGCCGGACTGCTTGAGCAGCGCGATGTCGCGCGCGAAGGCCTTGCCGAGTTCGATATCGCCCATGGCATGGCCGCCATATTTCACCACGACCGTCTTGTGTTCGTAGCGCTGCATGTAGGGCAGCGCCCGCGACAACAGGGCTGCCTGCATTTCGGCGGTGGCGGTTATTTCCGTCATCGGTTTGGTTCCCGGCTTTTTATTTTAAGCACGTCGTTGTCCCAAAACCCCTGGACACTTTTGGGCGACATGCATCAGGTAAGGACGGCGGCGTCTTAGCGGGAATTGGCGCCGCCCGCAAATGGCTTTGCTGTCATATTCAAGCGCTTCACGACCTCGTCATCGTGTCGGCACCATCAGCGGCGCCCTGCGGTCCAGCCAACCCGAGATCTTCTCCATCTGCGCGGCGAGCGACAAAAGCGTCTCTTCGTCGCCCGGACGGCCGGCCGCCTGGACGCCGAGCGGCAGGCCGGCGTCAGTGACATGGACCGGCAGCGCGATCGACGGCTGGCCGCTGACATTCTGGATCGCCGGCCAATGGGTGAACCAGAGGCTCTTGTCCATCAATTGGCCGAAGAACGGCTTCAGCTTCAGCAAGGGTGTCAGGTGAAGCTTGTCGAGCAGGTTCTCGATGAGCTCGTCGGCGCCTTTGGGATCCATGGCGCCGCAGGCGAGCGGCGGGTGGGCAATGACCGGCATCAGCACGGCGTCGTACTGCACGGTCTCCGAAATCAGCTGCCGCGAGGCGGCATGCAGCCGCTGCAGGTCGGCATAGGTCTCGCCGGCCGACACCATTTCGCCGAAGCGGGCGAGCACCCGCGTCGCCCGCTCGATGTCACCGGTAACGGAACGGCCGACGCGCAGCGCTTCGGCCCGCATCGTGCCGGCGACGGCGGAGGCAACCGTCCTGCAGAAATCGGCGAAGAAATCGCGGCCGATAAAGGGCAGGTCGATCTCCTCGACCGTGTGGCCGCCCTCGCGGGCAAGCGCCACCGCCTTGTCGAGCGCCTTGAGCGTCTCG
>NZ_RZQY01000244.1:0-8091 GCF_003998575.1 Mesorhizobium sp. M7A.F.Ca.CA.001.10.2.1
GCCTTCTTGAATTGCCTTGTGAAATGGCTCTGGTCGCTGAAGCCGGCTTCGACCGCGATCTGTGCCAACGGTTCGCCGGCGGCGATCATCCGCCGCGCCCGCTGAAGCCGGCGCATCACCAGGAAGCGATGTGGAC
The DNA here is from genome assembly GCF_003998575.1 of Mesorhizobium sp. M7A.F.Ca.CA.001.10.2.1. Taxonomy (NCBI): domain Bacteria; kingdom Pseudomonadati; phylum Pseudomonadota; class Alphaproteobacteria; order Hyphomicrobiales; family Phyllobacteriaceae; genus Mesorhizobium; species Mesorhizobium sp. M7A.F.Ca.CA.001.10.2.1. Next base: position 137 of record NZ_RZQY01000244.1, read on the forward strand.
TGGTGGAGAAAGCGGCACGGAAATGCCGTGACAAGGCATAGCGATCAAGCCCGGTTACAGCTTCCAGTTCGCCGGAACGCACCGGCCGGTTCAGGTTTTCCGTGAGATAGTCGCGCGCCAGCGCAGCCGCCCGCCACGCCGTCCTGGTCATCGGCTTCGCCGACTGGCCGCCATGCCGTGTCAGGCTTTGCATCAGTTGCGCCAGGAAGTCGTCGACGAACAGCTCGTCGAGTTCCTGCTCCAGCGGCCCCAGCGCCGAAAGCAACGTTGCGCAAAAGGCGGCGTCCGTCACCACGCCATCCCTGACAAAAGGCAGCGAAGCGCCGCCGAGGCAGTCGAGCATCAGCGACGGCTCCAGATAGAGCATCCGGTAGCGCAATCCGTCCTCGGTGCCGGCACCGCCGTCGTGCAACTCGTCGGGATGCAGCACGATGATCTGGCCGGGCAGGCTGTGGCGCGCAGCGCCGAGATAGCGAAACGTCTGCACCCCGTGCAGCGTCACCCCGATCGAGTAGGTGTCGTGGCGATGCAGGTCGAACGCGCTGCCATGGAAACGCGCCTCAATACGCTCCATGCCGGCGGGGTCGGAGGCCGAGATGATGCAGTTTTCCGCTGCATCGACGCACAAACGTCCAAGACCCCTGAAGGCCTGGCTGTCTAGATCGTGCGACATCGTCTCCTTCAGCCTCGCATTGGGGCACAAACCGAATGGCCAGTGTCTCATGTTCGATACGAAATTTGCAATCGTGCTCCGGGAGGATCTGCCGGTCTGGCAGAAACTCAACGTCACCGCCTTCCTGACCAGCGGCATCGTCGCGCAGTTTCCGGATATCATCGGTGAACCCTATCGCGACCGCGCCGGCAATCTCTACAACCCGCTGTCGATCCAGCCGGTCATCGTTTTGTCCGCCGACCAGACGACGCTGGGCACGATCCACCGGCGCACGCTGGAGCGCGGCGTGACCACCCCGCTCTATGTCGAGGAAATGTTTTCGACCGGCTTTGACGCGGCTAATCGCGCCGTCTTCGCCGAATTCGCGCCTGAAGACGCCAAGGTGGTCGGGATCGCGCTTCGCGCCGACAAGAAGCTGGTCGACAAGATCACCAAGGGCGCCCGCATGCACGCCTAGCCAGGGCACTACCTGCCGGCGGCTCTTGTTGTGCCAGCAGGCTTTCATGTCGCGGCAGTCGACAATTGGCTTGCCGGGAGCCGGCAATTCCCGCAAAGGTGGGCTCCAGCCCAGCTTCCCACCCGGCCTGCAAGTGAGTGCTCCCCAAAGACATGTAGAAAGCGCGACGCCCACGGTGGCGATCGTGTGCATGCTTTCCACCTATGTCTTCTTCACCTTCCTCGACACATCAAGCAAATACCTCGTCCTTGCAGGCGTTTCCGTGCTGGTCGTTGCCTGGGTGCGCTTTGCCGTGCATGTCGTGCTGGTCGGCGCGCTGCTGCGCGGCTGGCGCCAACCGGTGCGGTTTCGTCCGGTCAATCTGCCGGCGCATATCCTGCGCGGGGCGTTCCTGTTCGGATCGACCATATTCAATGTCCTGGCGCTCAAATCCCTGCAACTGGCCGAGACCACCTCGATCTATTTCTTCGGGCCGATGGTGATCACGGCACTGGCCGGTCCGCTGCTTGGCGAGTGGGCCGGCTGGCGGCGCTGGCTGGCCATCCTGGCGGCCTTTGCCGGCGTCCTCATCATCACCCGGCCGGGCGTCGGCGTTTTCGGCATCGGACATCTCTTCGCGCTCGGCTCGATGCTGTCGAACTGCTTCTACGTCATCATGACGCGCCGCATGTCGGCGACCGAGACATCGGAGAGCCTCATCCTGTTTTCGGCGCTGGCGCCGGCGCTGCTGCTTCTGCCCCTGCTGCCGTTTTCGTTTTCCCTGCCGCATGACGGTTGGCACTGGTTCGTGCTGCTGATGCTCGGCGTGTTCGGCGGCGTCGGTCACTGGCTGCTGGTCCAGGCCTACCGGCTGGCGACAACCACGGCTTTGGCGCCCTATCCCTATTCGCAGATGGTGTGGATGATCATTTCCGGCTGGATCGTCTTCAAGCAGTTTCCCGACCGCTGGACATTGGTCGGCGCCGCCATCATCGTCGCCAGCGGTCTCTACATCGTCCATCGCGAGCATAGGCTTCGGCTGCGGAGCCGCGCGGCCTCGGATGTCGAGGCCGAGGCGTTGGCAAAAAAACTTTGATTTGCCCCCGATCGGTGGCATAACGCCGCCTTTAAACAGTTTAGGTCTGAAAGTTCAGGTCCGGGGAGCACACGTCGCTGGCACAAAAAATCAAGCTTTCGACGATCGCGGATGCGCTCGGCGTGTCCACGGCCACGGTCTCTCTGGCGCTGCGCGACAGCCCTCTGGTTGCCGGTACCACGCGTGACCGCATCAAGGAACATGCCCGCGCCATCGGCTATATCTACAACCGACGCGCCGCCAGCCTGCGCACCTCGCGTTCCGGCATTGTCGGCGTCGTCGTCCACGACATCATGAACCCGTTCTTCGCCGAGATCCTGCGCTCAATCGAAAGCGAGCTCGACCGCAGCCGGCAGACCTTCATCCTGTCCAATCATTACGATCAGCTCGAAAAGCAGCGCACCTTCATCGATACGCTTTTGCAGCTCGGCGCCGACGGCGTCATCATGTCGCCGGCCATCGGCACGCCGGCTTCCGACATCCTGATGGCCGAGGAGAACGGCCTGCCGGCTGTGCTGATCGCGCGCACCGTCGAGGGTGCCGACGTGCCGGTCTTTCGCGGCGACGACTCTTATGGAACAGGCCTTGCCACCAACCATCTGATCTCGCTCGGCCACAAGCGCATCGCCATGATCGGCGGCACCGACCAGACCTCGACCGGCCGTGACCGCTACCAGGGCTATGTCAACGCGATGGAGGCGGCCGGGCTGGAAGTCAGGCCGTCATGGCGCATCGCCGGCCCACGCACCAAGCAGGCCGGCTTCGAGGCCGCCGGACAGTTCCTGGCGCTGAAGGACAGACCGACGGCTGCCTGCTGCTGGAACGACCTTGTCGCCATCGGCCTGATGAACGGCATTGCCCGTGCCGGCCTTGTGCCCGGCGTCGACATCTCCGTTACCGGCTATGACGACCTCGAAGAGGCGGCGATCGCGACGCCGGCCCTGACCACCGTCTGGAACGGCCAGCGCGAGGTTGGCCGCCGCGCCGCCAGCGCGTTGCTCGACAAGCTCAACGGCCAGACGGTGCGGCCCTCGCAGGAATTGATCAAGCCGGAACTGCATGTGCGTCAGTCGACCGGCAAGCCGGTGGAGCGTGCATGACCAAGGCCGAACAGTTGCAGACCGTCGCCATCCTGGTGCCGGGCGATTTCAACGACCATGCGGTCGACCGCATCAACCGTACGTTCAGGCGTGTCAGAATCGAACGCGCCGATCCGGCGCTCGTCACCGACGAGATGCGCAGTGATGTGCGCGGCATCGCTTCGTTTGCCGGCATCAACGCGGCGATGATGGATGCGCTGCCCAACCTCGAGCTCATCGCCTCCTTCGGCGTCGGCTATGATTCGGTCGATGTCGGCCATGCCCGAGCGAAGAACATCATGGTCACCAACACGCCCGACGTGTTGACCGAGGAGGTCGCCGACACCACGATCGGGCTGTTGATCAACACCATCCGCGATCTGCCGCGCGCCGAAACCTGGCTGCGCGACGGCAGCTGGGTGCGCAAGGGCAACTATCCGCTGAGCCGGCTGACCTTGCGCGGGCGCAGTGTGGGTATTTTCGGCATGGGCCGCATCGGGCAGGCCATCGCCCGGCGTCTGGAAGCTTTTGGCTTGCCGGTCGCCTACCACAACCGGCGCCGTGTCGAAGGTCTTTCCTACCAGTATCATGCGACCCTGAAAGGGCTTGCCGAAGCCGTCGATACGCTGATTTCGGTGGCGCCGGGGGGCGCCTCGACGGAGAAGGCGGTCAATGCCGAGATACTGTCGGCGCTTGGCGCCAACGGCGTCTTCGTCAACATCGGCCGCGGCAGCACGGTCGATGAGGCAGCGCTCGCGGCAGCACTCGCCAACGGCACCATCGCCGCCGCCGGCCTCGATGTCTTTGCCGACGAACCGAATGTGCCCAAGGCGCTGCTCGACGCGCCCAACACCTCGCTGCTGCCGCATGTCGGCTCGGCCTCGGACCACACCCGCCGCGCCATGGCGGATCTGTGCGTCGACAATCTGGTGTCCTGGTTCACCGAGCGCCGTCCGCTGACCCCGGTGCCCGAGACGGCGCATGTGACTGCTAGAAACTGATCGGTGGTTGCCACATTTATTAACGTCAGCTTAACGCTTTGGAATCATTGTTCAACCTGTCCGTGTACGTGGATGAAGAATGATGAAAGCACTTTCCGCATTGATCGCTGCCGCGGCGCTGTTTGGTGGCATTCAGCTGTTTCATGGCGGCAGCCGTGAAAGCGTGGCCAACGAGGCCGCCCCGTCCAACAGCTACAGGCTGGTCGCCAATGGCGATGAGGCGGTCTGTGCAGTCAGCCGCGGGGCCGAAATTTCGGACGGTTTGTCGCTGCTCACCGTTGCTCCGAAATGCCGCCGGCTCTTGCCGGGCATAGAGCAGGCGAAGTTCTGGCGCGAGCAGAACGATGGCACGGTCGCCTTCAGCGCCAATGGCACCGATCCAATCGTCACCTTCGCGGCTGCCGATGGCGACGGCTACGAATCCTATGCCCCGGCGCTACCATTGCTGTCGCTGGCGGCCACCGGTGATAAGAAATCTGGCGACTGATTATTCCGCCGCCGCCCGCGCGCCAGCCTTCGCTGCGGCGTGCAGCCGAACCGCATCGCCGAAGGCCCGGAATATTTTCACCGAATTGCTGTCCGACTTGACCCAGTATTCCGGGTGCCATTGCACGCCGACGGCGAAGGCGCGGGCGTCGCGCACCGAAACCGCCTCGACCGTGCCGTCGGTGGCGACGGCCTCGACCTGCAGCTTCGAGCCGAGCCGGTCGATCGCCTGGCGGTGCAATGAATTGACCTTGATGTCGCCGGCACCGAACACACCGGCCAGGCAACTGTCGGGTTTGATCGAAATGGTCTGGTGGATGGCGAAGCGTTCGTCCTGCTTGTCGCTCACCGGCGCGCGGTGGTCAAGCGAGCCCTCGCGCTCCTGGATTTCGGTGCCGAGCGTGCCGCCCAGCGCCACGTTCAATTCCTGGATGCCGCGGCAGATGGCGAGCAGCGGCACGCCGCGCTCGATCGCCCGCCGGATCAGCGGCAGCGTCGTGGCGTCGCGCGCCGGATCATAGGGGCCATTGGCTTCGCTGGCGTCGCCGCCATAGAGCGAGGGATGCACATTGGATTTCGAGCCGGTGACCATCACGCCGTCGACCGACGAGAGAAGTTCGTCGAAGTCGAGCCGGTCGCCGAACGATGGCACCAGCAGCGGGAACACACCGGCGCCGGTGATCGCCGCTTCCAGATATTGCTGCGGGGCGGCATGCCAGGTGTAGTTGTCGAACTGACGGACGTCGGTCGATATGGCGACGAGCGGCTGATGCATTTTGCTCTGTGTTCCATCTGGGCAAGGGATACCTGCCGCTAAAATAGGCGATCCCCGGTTGTTTTTCCATGCCAAGTTTCGGCGTGTCGCATGGGCCACGAAATGGCCTGTTAGACTATAGTTGCAGGGTAGCTGGGCTTCGCCGTCAAATCGGGTCGCCGTGCTGGACTCGACTTCTTGCCTGTGTATTGTCTTGAACGAACCGACACGGAAACCGAGGATTTCCTGACGTCGGCCTGTTGATCCAAAAGGGAGGAACTTCATGGATCGTCGTTCATTCATTCGCAAGGCCGGTGTCACCGGCGTCGGTGCCGCCGCGGCGGCGGCCACACTGGCGGCGCCCGCAATAGCCCAGTCCAATCCCAAGGTGACGTGGCGGCTGGCGTCGTCCTTCCCGAAGTCGCTCGACACCATCTATGGCGGTGCCGAGGTGTTCTCGAAGATGCTGTCGGAAGCCACCGACGGTAACTTCCAGATCCAGGTCTTCGCCGCCGGAGAGCTGGTGCCAGGCCTGCAGGCCGCAGACGCCACCACGGCCGGCACGGTCGAGGCCTGTCATACGGTGGCATATTATTACTGGGGCAAGGACCCGACATGGGCGCTGGGTGCGGCGGTTCCCTTTTCGCTCAACGCACGCGGCATGAATGCCTGGCATTACCATGGCGGCGGCATCGACCTGTTCAACGAGTTTCTCGCCACGCAGGGCCTTTTCGGCCTGCCGGGCGGCAACACCGGCGTCCAGATGGGCGGCTGGTTCCGCAAGGAAATCAACACGGTGGCCGACCTTTCCGGCCTCAAGATGCGAATCGGCGGTTTTGCCGGCAAGGTGGTGCAGAAGCTCGGCGTCGTGCCGCAGCAGATCGCCGGCGGTGATATCTATCCCGCGCTGGAGAAAGGCACCATCGACGCGGCCGAATGGGTTGGTCCCTATGACGACGAGAAGCTCGGCTTCTATAAGGTCGCGCCCTATTATTACTATCCCGGCTGGTGGGAGGGCGGCCCGACCGTCCACCTGATGTTCAACAAGGCGAAGTACGAAGAACTTTCGCCGACGTACAAGTCGCTGCTGCACACTGCCGCGCAGGCGGCCGACGCCAACATGCTGCAGAAATACGATTATCTGAACCCTGCGGCGGTGAAGCGACTGGTAGCCGGCGGCGCGAAACTGCGCCCGTTCAGCCAGGAGATCATGGCCGCCTGCTTCGAAAAGGCCAACGAGGTCTATACCGAAATGGAAGCCTCCAACGCCCCGTTCAAGAAGATCTGGGAATCGATCAAGGGCTTCCGCAAGGAGCATTATCTCTGGGCGCAGGTGGCCGAATACAATTACGACACCTTCATGATGGTCCAGCAGCGCAACGGCAAGCTGTAGTCGGCCGGACTTCTGCTCAAAAGCTCTCTGGGCGGAACCCGCTCAGGGAGCTTTTCTGTATATACCGGAGGCGAAACCGGCGGTTCAGCCTCGGCGCGGCACCACCAGAACCTTGACCTCGCCGGGCGCCGGCGGATTGGCGATCACCGCTGGCGCTTCTTCAAGCGACACCTGCCTGGAGATCAGCCTATCGATCTCGATCGTGCCGGAAGCAATGAGTTCGGCGGCACGGCGATGGGTGTAGGGATTGAGGAAGGAACCGAGCACCTTCAGTTCCCGGAACAGCAGGTCGAACGGCTCGAATTCAGCTTTCACGCCTTGCGGCGTCACGCCGACGATGACGACCGTGCCACCGGCGCGGGCCAGCCGCATCGACTGCTCGACGGTCTCTCGCACGCCCGCACATTCGAAGACGACGTCGACACCGCCTGGCACCAGCCCCACCGGTCCGGCGATGGCATCGATGACATCGGCGGTGGTTGGATCGATCGTCATTGTCGCGCCGAGGTCCTCGGCGAGGGCGCGCCGCGAGGCTTGCCTGGTCGACAGGATGATGGTCGTGGCTCCCGCCAATCTTGCCAGTTGTACGGTGAGCAGGCCGATCACGCCGCCGCCAAGCACGACCACCGAGCTGCCCGGTTTGATACCGGCAAGGTCGACGCCGTGCAGGCAACAGCCGAGCGGCTCGCAGAAGGCACCGTGCATGGGATCGAGGCCCGCAGGCAGGACGAAAGCCTGCTTCTGCGGCAAGGCAAGATATTCGGCAAAGCCGCCATCGCGATGAATGCCGATGGCGCGCAGATTGCTGCAGAGATTGACTTGTCCCGCGTGACAACGCGCGCAGCGCCCGCAGGCGATGTTGGGGTCGCCGGTGACACGATCGCCGATGGCAAAACCCGAGACCGATTTTCCGATCGCCTCGACGAGACCGGAGAACTCATGGCCGGGCGTCACCGGCGGCGTGCACGGAAATTCGCCGTGAAACAGATGCCGATCCGTGCCGCAGACGCCGCAGGCTTCGATGCGCACCAGTAGCT
>NZ_RZQY01000245.1:0-8076 GCF_003998575.1 Mesorhizobium sp. M7A.F.Ca.CA.001.10.2.1
CGCCGGCAAAATTCCAGGAGGTGATGGCCGATCCGGAGCAGAAGGCGCGCGTCGTCGAAGGCGGCCAGCTGCACACCGGCTATGTCACCATGAACACCACCATGGCGCCGTTCGACAATGTGAAGGTGCGTCAGGCGGTCAACATGGCGATCAACAAGGCGCGCATCATCCAGATCATCAACGGCCGCGCTGTGCCGGCCAACCAGCCGCTGCCGCCGTCGATGCCGGGCTACGACAAGGAGTACAAGGGCTATCCCTATGACGTCGCCAAGGCCAAGGCGCTGCTTGCCGAGGCCGGCCATCCCGATGGTTTCGACACGCAATTGTTCGCCATGAACACCGATCCCAACCCGCGCATCGCTCAGGCGATCCAGCAGGATCTGGCGGCGATCGGCATCAAGGCCAGCATCCAGTCGCTGGCTCAGGCAAACGTCATTGCCGCCGGCGGCGACAAGGCCGGCGCACCGATGATCTGGTCCGGCGGCATGGCCTGGATCGCCGACTTCCCGGATCCGTCGAACTTCTACGGCCCGATCCTCGGCTGCGCCGGCGCGGTGCCGGGCGGCTGGAACTGGTCGTGGTACTGCAACAAGGATCTCGAGGCCAAGGCGGCCGAGGCCGACTCGGTGGTCGACCCGGCCAAGGCCGGCGAGCGCGACAAGATGTGGAGCGCCATCTACGACAAGGTGATGGAAGACGCGCCCTGGGCGCCGGTCTTCAACGAGCAGCGCTTCACCATGAAGTCGACGCGCATGGGCGGCGCCGACAACCTCTATGTCGACCCGGTCCATATCCCGATCAACTACGACAATGTGTACGTAAAAGATGTGCAATAACTGCGACTACACCATCCACGGGCGCCAACATCATTTCGGCTGGGACAATTCGTTTGTCCCGGCCGAGCGGGTGGCGCCCGGCTCGACCATCGAGTTCCAGTGCCTCGATTCCTCCGGCGGCCAGTTGCAGGCCGACAGCACGGTCGCCGACGTCGCCAGGCTCGACTTCGCCACCGTCAATCCGGTGACTGGGCCGATCTTCGTCGAGGGCGCCGAGCCGGGCGATGCACTGAAGGTGACGATCGAGATGTTCAAACCATCCGGCTTCGGCTGGACGGCCAACATTCCCGGTTTCGGGCTGCTCGCCGACGACTTCAAGGAGCCGGCGCTGAACATCTGGAAATACGACGCCGTCTCGCTCGAGCCGGCGCTGTTCGGCAAAAATGCGCGTGTGCCGTTGAAAGCCTTCGCCGGCACCATCGGCAACGCGCTGGCGGAAAAGGGCCACCATTCGGTGGTGCCGCCAAGGCGCGTCGGCGGCAATCTCGACATCCGCGATCTCGCCGCCGGCACCACGCTGTACCTGCCGGTGGAAGTGGCGGGCGCACTGTTTTCGGTCGGCGATACCCATGCCGCGCAAGGCGACGGCGAGGTTTGCGGCACGGCGATCGAAAGCCCGATGGACGTCGTGCTCAAGCTCGATCTGGTCAAGGATGCCAGGCTGAAGACGCCGCGCTTCACCACGCCAGGCCCGGTGACGCGCCATCTCGACGCCAAGGGTTATGAGGTGACGACCGGCATCGGCCCGGACCTGATGGCGGGCGCCAGGGAAGCGGTCGCGCAGATGGTCGACCTGCTCGCCGGGAGGTACAAGATCGACCCGGTCGAAGCCTATATGCTGGCCTCTGTGTGCGGCGATCTCAGGATCAGCGAGATCGTCGACATGCCGAACTGGGTGGTGTCGTTCTATTTTCCGCGCTGCGTGTTTGAATGATGTCAAGTCGGCGCTGCACCCCCCTCTGTCCTGCCGGACATCTCCCCCTCAAGGGGGGAGATCAGATGTCACTTCGGCTTTCGCCAATCTCTAATGTTGCAAGGGGGAGCGCCGGCCCACGTGACGGCCAATCTCCCCCCTTGAGGGGGAGATGTCCGGCAGGACAGAGGGGGGCGTGCCGGAATAAACCTCTCAGAACTTTGCCTTTGCAATGACCTCAACCCCCAAACCCGTCCTCGACATCGCCAACCTCTGCGTCAGCGTGCGCGGCGAGGACGGCGAGCGCGAGGTCGTCTCCGACCTGTCGCTGACGCTGGCGCGTGGCGAGACGCTCTGCATTGCCGGTGAATCCGGCTCCGGCAAATCGATGACCGCACTGGCCATCATGCAATTGCTGCCGCAGCCGGCGGCGCGCATATCGTCTGGGAAAATCCATCTGGGCGATACAGATCTGACGACTCTCGACGAGCGCCGGATGCGGCGCATTCGCGGCGACCGCATCGCCATGATCTTCCAGGAGCCGATGACCTCGCTCAACCCGGTGCTGTCGATCGGCCGGCAGCTCACCGAATCCATCGAGGCACACACCAGCCTGTCGCAGGGCGAAGCTCGTCAGCGCGCCATCGAGGCGTTGAAGGCGGTGCGCATTTCAGAGGCCGAAAGCCGGCTAAAGCAGTTTCCGCACGAACTGTCCGGCGGCATGCGCCAGCGGGTGATGATCGCCATGGCGCTGGCGCTCGAGCCGGACGTGCTGATCGCCGACGAGCCGACGACGGCCCTCGACGTCACCGTGCAAGGCGAGGTGCTGGAGCTGCTGCGCGACCTGCAGCGCCAGCACGGCACCAGCGTCATCCTGATCACCCACGACATGGGCGTCGTCGCCGAAATGGCCGACCGCGTCATCATCATGCGGCATGGCCGCATGGTCGAAGAGGGAAGAACCGCTGACATTTTTGCCAGGCCGCAAGCCGACTACACGCGCGAACTGCTTGCCGCCGTGCCGCGCATCGGCAGCGGTATCGGCCGCCAGAAATCCAGGGATGTCGAGGCGGCGGCGCCGGCCAATGTCGCCGAGGTCAAGGACCTGCATGTCCGCTTCGACCTGCATGGCGGCTTCTTCGGCCGGGTCACCCGCCGCGTCCACGCGGTGGAAGGCGTGACCTTCTCGATCGCGCCCAACGAGACGCTGGCGCTGGTCGGCGAATCCGGTTGCGGCAAGTCGACAACCGCCAAGGCGTTGGCCGGACTGGTGCCTTACAGCGGAGGCGTCGTCATCGGCGGCCGCAATTTGTCTGGCCTTGGCCGCGACGAGCGCAAGGCTGTGCGCCGCGACGTGCAGATGATTTTTCAGGATCCCTACGCCTCGCTCGACCCGCGCATGCGCGTCGGCGACCTCGTCGCCGAGCCGCTGCTGATCCATGGCATCGCCTCGAAGCAAGAACGCAGCCAGCGTGTCGCGGCGCTGTTCGAGCGCGTCGGCCTGTCGGCTGACCAGATGGATCTCTATCCGCATGAATTCTCCGGCGGCCAGCGCCAGCGCGTCTGTATTGCACGCGCTCTTGCGCTGCGGCCGAAGCTGATCATCGCCGACGAAAGCGTCTCGGCGCTCGACGTCTCGGTGCAGGCGCGTGTGCTCGATCTGTTGAAGGAATTGCAACGCGAATTCGGCGTCGCCTATCTCTTCATCTCGCACGACATGGCGGTGGTCGAGAACATCTCCGACCGCGTCGCCGTCATGTATCTCGGCCAGATCGTCGAAATGGGCACGCGCGACCAGGTCTTTTCCAACCCGCGCCACCCCTACACCAGACGCCTCATCGAAGCCGTGCCGGTGCCCGATCCAGCCAAGCGAAGAAGCCGCTTCGCCCGCCTGGACCAGGAGATCCCGAGCGCCACCCGCAGGATCGGCGAGGCGCCGTTGAAACTGGCGCTGAGGGATTTCGGCAACGGCCATCTCGTCGCCGCCGAGGGCTGAGCCGGCACTGCCGCCGGCGGTTCACGTGTTTGTGTCTCTATCTCGTGCTCAAGGCTCGCGTTCCGCCGCCAAACCGTATCGCTTCGAGCACGAAATCCCTAACGGCCTCTTGCCCTCTGTCCCTATCTTCCTCATGTTCAATACCATTGCGATGATCGATCGTAGGAGGGTCGGTCGGATTCATCGCTATGGGAGGAAGTCAACCATGAAGGTAAGCCTTTTCGTTTCCGCGGCACTTCTCGCCGTATCCGCGATCCCCGCCTCGGCCGCTGAAATTTCCGACGGCAAGGTCAAGATCGGCATCCTCAACGACCAATCGGGCGTCTACGCCGATTTCGGCGGCAAGTGGTCGGTCGAGGCGGCCAAGATGGCGGTCGAGGATTTCGGCGGCAAGGTGCAGGGAGCGCCGATAGAAATCATCAGCGCCGACCACCAGAACAAACCGGATATCGCCTCCAACATCGCGCGGCAGTGGTATGACACCGAGCAGGTCGATGCCATCATGGAACTGACGACCTCTTCGGTGGCGCTCGCCGTCCAGGGGATTTCCAAGGAAAAGAAGAAGATCGACATCGTCACCGGCGCGGCGACCACGGAGCTGACCGGCAAACAATGCTCGCCCTATGGCTTCCACTGGGCCTATGACACTCATTCGCAAGCGATTGGGACAGGCGGCTCTCTCGTGCAGCAGGGCGGCGACAGCTGGTTCTTCGTCACCGTCGACTATGCATTCGGCTATTCGCTGAAGGATCAGACCACCAAGTTCGTCGAGAGCCATGGCGGCAAGGTGCTGGGCGAGGTGCGTTATCCCCTGGGATCGACCGATTATTCGTCCTTCCTGCTGCAGGCGCAATCGTCGGGCGCCAAGGTCATCGGCCTGGCCAATGCCGGCCTCGATACCTCCAACTCGATCAAGCAGGCGGCCGAATTCGGCATCGTGCAGGGCGGTCAGCGTCTTGCCGCACTCCTGTTCACGCTGGCCGAGGTGCATGGGCTTGGCCTTCAAGCGGCGCAGGGCGTTGTGCTGACCGAAGGCTATTATTGGGATCGCGACGACAAGAGCCGCGAATTCGGGCAGCGCTTTTTCAAGCGCACCAACCGCATGCCGAACATGATCCAGGCCTCGACCTATTCAGCGGTGACGCAGTACCTGAAAGCGATCGACAAGGCCGGCACGGACGAGACCGAAGCCGTCGCCAAGCAACTGCATTCGATGCCTGTGGACGACGCCGCGATAACCAACGGCAAAGTGCAGGCGGACGGCAACATGGTCCACGACATGTACCTCTATCAGGTCAAGTCGCCAGCCGAGAGCACCAAGGAGTGGGACTACTACAAATATCTCGCCACCATTCCTGGCAACGAGGCCTTCCTGAGCGAAAAGGAAAGCGGCTGTCCGACGGCCGGCCAGTGATCGGCGCGGCCGATGGCGCCGACTGACCTGAGCGCGAACGAGCCGCCTGTGGTGCTTTCCGCCCGCGGGTTGCGGCGTGACTTTGCCGGCTTCATCGCCGTGAAAAACGTCGATCTGGATGTTCGCCATGGCAACATCCATGCCCTGATCGGACCCAACGGCGCCGGCAAGACGACCGTCTTCAACCTGCTCACCAAGTTCCTGGCGCCGACCAGCGGCAGGATCGAGCTGCTTGGCCACGACATCACCCGCACGTCGCCGGCCAGGGTCGCGCGAATGGGTCTGGTGCGCTCGTTCCAGATATCGGCGATTTTTCCGCATCTCAGCGTGCTCGACAATGTGCGCGTCGCCCTGCAGCGGCCGGGCGGGCTCAGCGTTCAGTTCTGGCGCTCGCTGGCGGCGCTCGACCGGCTGACGCCGCGCGCCGAGGAATTGCTGCGCTCGGTCGGTCTCGACGACGCCAGGAACAGGCTCGCCGGCGACCTTTCCTATGGCAGGAAACGCGTGCTCGAGATCGCCACGACCCTGGCGCTCGATCCGAAAGTGCTGCTGCTGGACGAGCCGATGGCCGGCATGGGGCACGAGGACGTGGCCACGGTTTCCGACCTTATCCGTTCGGTGGCCAAGGATCGCGCCGTGCTGATGGTCGAGCACAATCTGACTGTGGTGGCCGACCTTTGCGACTGGATAACGGTCATGCAGCGCGGCGAGGTGCTGGCCGCCGGCGACTACGCCACGGTCAGCCGCGACGAGCGCGTCAAGATCGCCTATATGGGCACCGCCGATGACTAGTACCGCACCTCTGCTTGCCGTCAGCGGCCTCAACGCCTGGTATGGCGAGGGCCATGCGCTGCACGGCGTCGATCTGGAAGTGTATTCCGGCGAGACGGTCACACTGCTCGGCCGCAATGGCGTCGGCAAGACGACGACGCTGCGGGCCATCATGGGGCTGATCCGCAAGCGAACCGGCGGGATCGCCTTCGACGGCCAGGATCTGATGCGGCTGCCGCTGCACCGCACCGCGCATCAGGGCATCGGCTTCGTGCCGGAGGAGCGCGGTATTTTCGCCACGCTGACCGTCGACGAGAACCTGGTTCTGCCGCCGGTCGTGGCCGAGGGCGGCATGAGCGTCGAGGAGATATTCGATCTGTTCCCCAATCTGAAGGAGCGGCGCAACAGTCCCGGCACCAGGCTGTCGGGCGGCGAACAGCAGATGCTGGCGATCGCGCGCATGTTGAGAACGGGTGTGAAAATGCTGCTTCTCGACGAGCCGACGGAGGGGCTCGCTCCCGTCATCGTGCAGCGCATCGGCGCGTTGCTGGCGACGTTGAAAAAGCGCGGCATGACGATCCTGCTGGTCGAGCAGAACTTCCGCTTCGCCAGCCGTGTCGCCGATCGTTTCTATCTGATGGAGCACGGCAAGGTGGTGGCAGGGTTCCCGGTCGGCGAGTTGCCGGACCGCATGACGCAGCTCCACGAAGTCCTGGGTGTATGATGGCGCCATGACGATGATCTTCGGCATCCCCGTTCAGGCCTTCCTCGGCCAGTTGCTGGTCGGCCTGATCAACGGCTCGTTCTACGCCATGCTGAGCCTGGGCCTGGCCGTCATATTCGGCTTGCTGCGCGTCATCAATTTCGCCCATGGCGCCCAGTATATGCTCGGCGCCTTCGTCGGCTATCTGCTGCTCACCTATCTCGGCATCGGCTACTGGCCGGCGCTGATCCTTGCGCCGCTGATCGTCGGTGTCTTCGGCATCGTGGTCGAGCGCCTGGCGCTGTCGCGGCTGTACGATCTCGACCCGCTCTACGGGCTGCTCTTCACCTTCGGCCTCGCGCTCGTGCTCGAAGGCATCTTCCGCTACTATTACGGCGTCTCGGGAAACCCCTACGCGGTGCCGCCACTGCTTTCGGGAGGCACCAATCTCGGCTTCATGTTCCTGCCCAACTATCGCGGCTGGGTCGTCGTCGCCTCGCTGATCGTCTGCTTCGGAACCTGGGCGCTGATCGAGAAGACCAGGCTCGGTTCCTACCTGCGCGCCGCAACGGAGAATCCCCGCCTCGTCCAGGCTTTCGGCGTCAACGTGCCCTTGCTGCTGACCCTGACCTACGGCCTCGGCTCCGCGTTGGCTGGGCTTGCCGGAATTCTGGCAGCGCCGATCTATCAGGTGAGCCCGCTTATGGGGTCGGATCTCATCATCGTCGTCTTCGCCGTCGTCGTGGTCGGCGGCATGGGATCGATCCTCGGCGCGATCGTCACCGGCTATATGCTTGGCCTTGCCGAGGGCCTGACCAAGGTCTTCTATCCCGAGGCCTCAAACCTCGTGGTCTTCGTCATCATGGCCATCGTGCTTCTGGTCCGGCCGGCCGGCCTGTTCGGAAGGGACGCCTGACATGTCGGAAGAGACATCTGACATGTCGGAACTGACGCTTCGCGAGACATCGGCCAAAACGTCGGCACGGCTTGAATGGACGCTGGTCGGGCTCGGCATCCTGGCGCTGCTGGTGGCGCCTTTCCTGGTCTATCCGATCTTCCTGATGAAGATGCTGTGCTTTGCGCTGTTTGCCTGTGCGTTCAATCTCCTGCTTGGCTACACCGGGCTGCTGTCGTTCGGCCACGCCACCTTTTTCGGCGGCGCCGCCTACTTCACGGCGCATGCCGTCAAGGTCTGGGGCTGGCCGCCGGAAGCCGGCATTCTGCTCGGCATGGCGGGTGCGGCCCTGCTTGGCTTCGTCATGGGCTTCTTCGCCATTCGCCGGCAAGGCATCTATTTCGCCATGATCACGCTGGCGCTGTCGCAGATGTTCTTCTTCTTCTGCGTGCAGGCGCCGTTCACGCAAGGCGAGGATGGCATCCAAGGTGTGCCGCGCGGCATGCTGCTAGGCGTCCTCGACCTGAACGTCTCGCTGAACATGTATT
>NZ_RZQY01000246.1:0-8057 GCF_003998575.1 Mesorhizobium sp. M7A.F.Ca.CA.001.10.2.1
CCATGATGCCGTCCTGCGTGGTCGCAGCCCCCGCGCCGCCGAGATTGACCACGGAGATCCCGGTCGAACCGGAAGCCGTTCCGCTCGACAGGACCAACTTGTCGGATGCGGAGGAATCGTCACCGAGCTCGGTCTGGATAAGCAGCAGGCCACCCAGGCCGACATAGTTGCCCGAAATCGTCAGGCTGTCGGTGGCACCGGTGCTGCCATTGGTCAGGTCGATGCGGCCGGCATTGGTGACCTGCGCCAGCTGGCCCGCCGTAAAGGCCTGGATCGCCGTGTTGAAGCCGCCGCCATAAAGCGTGCTCGCGGCATCGACACTGAGCGAACCTGTGCCGGTGCCGCTATCGCCGAGCACCAGATTGCTGTCCATCGTCAGCTCGGTGTCGTTGGTGGCGTCGATGCTCTCCCAGTTCTGGAGCCGGCTGACCCCATCCAGTTTGACGTTGTCCAGTGTCAGCGCGTCGGTACCGAGGCCGCCTGATATGGCATCCGTGGCACCGAGATTGGCGTTGGTGAGGTTGCTGAGCCTGGCGGTGTCGTTGTCGCCGCCGAGATCGACGGCGCCATAGATGATGCCGCCACCGTTCCAGACGAAATCGTCGGCGCCAAAACTCATCAGTATATCGCCACCGACCGTGCCCCCGGTGATCGTGACACTGTCATTGCCGCCGCTGACGCTGATGTTGCCGCCGATGGTGCCGCCCGACAGGATGATCGTGTCCTTGTCGAAGCCGGTGACGAGGTTGCGGTCGATGGTGCCGCCGGACATGTTGAAGTAATTCTGGTCGAGCTTCATGTTGACGCGGCCGATGCGGCCACCGGTCATCACGGCGCGGTCGCCATCGTCGAAGAAATCGACGATGCGTCCGCCGGTCATGGTGAAGGTGTCGAGGCCGTCGCCCTGGTTGAGCGAGCCGATCTGGCCGCCGCTCATGTTGAAGTCGTCGATGCCGGCGCCCTGCTGGACATTGCCGGCGACGGTCCCCGCGCCAATGGTGAAAAAATCCGTGCCGCCACCCTGATCGACGGTGCCGGTGATGGTGCCGGACTGCATGTCGATGCGGTCCGTGCCGACGCCAAAGCTGACATTGCCTGATATCTGCCCGGTGCCGCCGGCAGGAAAATTGAGCGTGTTGTCGCCATCGGCATCGGTGAGGCTGCCGCCAGAGTCGCCGCTATCGCAGGTGTAGACGGTGTTTCCAGCGGATGGACCCAGCACGCATGCGGCAAACGCGGCGGAGTTGGGCAGCAACGCAAAAGCTGTAGTTGAGAAGATGCTAATAAGCCACGGGTGTAGCGGCTGCGGCTTTCGCCGGAGCGAAGCAACTGCCACCTGAGCATCCCCCGAACGACTGTTCGGAGGCGAGTTCTTCATATGCCGCATCGCGTCCCCCCTCGATTCGCGATTCCAGCCCCCGCCAGCCGCCGTAATGAAGACACAATTCATTCGATTTTACAAAGCCTAATCTGCCCCGCATGGTTGCTAAACTGCAAAGACTACTGAAATGATCTGGCGTAGCGCGCGGTTGGCGTGTCCGTGGCCCATGCTTTAGGATCGGTTTGGGCCGAAGGATCGAGGCCCTGTCACGAATCGATGAAAGGACATCGCATGGCAACCAGGGACGTATTCGGCCTGGCGCTTTCGGGCGCGACGGCGGCGGGATCCACCCCCTACAGCCAGGCGGTGCGTGAACTGCAGTGCTTCATCGGCGACCCCGTAGCCTCCGTCGACCGCGCCATCGCGGAAGATCCCGGCTTCGTCATGGCGCATGTCTTCAAGGGCTATCTGTTCGGCCTCGCCACCGAGCGGGAGGCGACAGCGGTGGCCAAGGCTTGCCATGAGGCGTCACTGCCGCTTGCCGCGACCACGCGCGAGCGGGCGCATGTCACAGCCCTGGGTCATCTCGCCAACGGACGCTGGCATCAAGCCAGCCGCATTCTCGAGGACATCACCATCGAGACCCCGCGCGACGGGCTGGCGCTGCAGGTCGGCCACCAGATCGATTTCTTCACCGGCAATGCACGCATGCTGCGCGACCGCATCGCACGCGCCCTGCCGTCCTGGCAAAGCGGCATGCCCGGCTACCACGCCATGCTCGGCATGCACGCCTTCGGGCTGGAGGAAATGGGTGACTATGTGAGGGCCGAGCAGCTTGGCCGCGCGGCGGTCGACATCGAGCCGCGCGACGGCTGGGCGCAGCATGCCGTCGCCCATGTTATGGAGATGCAGAGCCGGCAAAGGGATGGCATCGCCTGGATGCAGGCCAACCCGGAAGCGTGGACAAGGGAGAGTTTCCTGCAGGTCCACAATTGGTGGCACCTGGCGCTGTTCCACTATGATCTCGGCGAGACCGACGCGGTGCTGGCCCTCTATGACGGCCCCATTTACAGCGTGCAATCGACGATGGCGCTCAACATGGTCGATGCCTCGGCAGTCCTGTGGCGGCTCGCCCTCGGCGGCGTCGATGTCGGCGACCGCTGGGCGGCGCTCGCCGCCAATTGGCATAAGGCCGGCGCCGGCAATTATGCCTTCAACGATGCCCACGCGATGATGGCCTTTGTCGGTGCAGGGTTAGATGCGCCGGCCCTCGCTTTGCTTGAGGCTCAGCGCGAGGCCATGCGTGGCAGCGACGACAATGCGGCTTTCACGCGGGATGTCGGCCATCCGCTGACGCTCGCCGTCAAGGCATTCGGTGAGGGCAATTACGCCGAGACCGTGCGCCTGATCCGGCCGATCCGATCGATCTCCCATCGCTTCGGCGGCAGCCACGCCCAGCGGGATGTTATCGACCTGACGCTGATCGAGGCAGCGTTGCGCGCCGGTGACGGTGCGCTGGCCAGGGCGCTCACGGCCGAGCGTTCGATGGCGCGGCCCGACAGTCCGCTGTCAGCGCTGTTTGTGCGACGCGCCGCCGATTTGTCGGAGAATTGACCCGAAGCGGATCTTGTTTTAAAAACTGGCCAAGTCAGATTTTTTCGAGACCCGAAAAAATTAACTGGCGTGGGAGGAAGACATGTATCTGGGCCTCGATCTCGGAACGTCGGGCGTCAAGGCGCTGCTGATCGATGCCGGGCAAACCGTCATCGGTTCCGGCCATGGTTCGCTTGATGTTTCACGGCCGCATCCCGGCTGGTCGGAACAGAATCCCGAGCACTGGATCCGGGCCTGCGAAGACGCAATTGCCGAGCTCAAATCCTCCCATCCGGATGAACTCGCGGCAGTCAAGGGCATTGGCCTGTCCGGGCAGATGCATGGCGCCACGCTGCTCGACGCCGCCGACAAGGTGCTGCGTCCCTGCATCCTGTGGAACGACACGCGCAGCCATGCCGAGGCGGCTGCGCTCGATGCCGATCCGCGCTTCCGCGCTCTGACCGGCAACATCGTCTTTCCCGGTTTCACCGCGCCGAAACTTGCCTGGGTGAAAAACAACGAACCCGCTCTCTTCGCCAAGGTCGCAAAAGTGCTGCTGCCCAAGGATTTCCTGCGGCTCTGGCTTTCGGGCGAACACATTTCGGAGATGTCGGATTCTGCCGGTACCTCCTGGCTCGATGTCGGCAACCGGCGCTGGAGTACGGACCTGCTCGCAGCGACGTCGCTCGACGAGGAGCAGATGCCGTCGCTGGTCGAGGGTACGCACAAGGCAGGCGCACTGCGCAGTGAATTGGCCTCGAAATGGGGCGTCCAGGCCATTCCAATCGCCGGCGGCGCCGGCGACAATGCGGCCTCGGCCTGCGGCATGGGCACGGTCGGCGCCGGCCACGCTTTCGTCTCGCTCGGCACATCGGGCGTGCTGTTTGCCGCCAACGCTTCCTACCTGCCCAACCCGGCTAGCGCGGTTCACACCTTCTGCCACGCCCTGCCGAACACCTGGCACCAGATGGGGGTCATCCTGTCGGCGACGGATTCGCTCAACTGGCTGTCCGAAATCACCGGGAAGAGCGCCGGCGAATTGACCACTGAGCTCGGCGACACATTGAAGGCGCCGAGCGGCGTGTCCTTCCTGCCTTATCTCTCGGGCGAGCGCACACCCTACAATGATGCCGCCATTCGCGGCGCGTTCACCGGGCTGGCGCATGAATCGAGCCGTCCCGTGCTGACCCAGGCCGTGCTGGAGGGTGTAGCCTTTGCCTTCCGCGACAGCCTCGAAGCCCTGGCCACGGCCGGCACGAGTTTGACGCGGGTGACGGCGATCGGCGGCGGCTCGCGCTCGCACTACTGGTTGAAGGCGATTGCCACCGCGCTTCAACTGCCTGTCGACATTCCCGCCGACGGCGATTTCGGCGCCGCCTTTGGCGCCGCGCGGCTCGGCCTGATCGCGGCGACGGGTGCCGATCCGCTTGAAATCTGTACGGCACCGAGGACGGATGCGACGATCGAACCGGACGCGGCGCTTGGCGGCGTCTATGCCGATGCCTATCAGCGCTACCGGGAGCTGTACCCGGCGATCAGGGCTGTAACCGCGTGATTCAGTGCGAGGCGCCCCCCTCTGCCCTGCCGGGCATCTCCCCCTCTAGGGGGGAGATCGGCAGCGTTGACGGCTTTACTCGTCTTGCAAGGTTGATAATTAGCGATGGCGGGAAAGACAGCCAATCTCCCCCCTTGAGGGGGAGATGGCCGGCAGGCCAGAGGGGGGCGCTTCGCACCCGCCTCGCCCAGAAGTCCTCACTGCGCAGGCACCTTGTCGAGAAAGCCGGTGACGCTCTTCAGGCGGCCGTTCTCAATGATTCCGATGTCGGTACCTTCGATCACCGATGGCGTCCCCTCAGGCCCGAGATTCCACGAGAAGCGGATCTTGTCGGCAAAACCGTCCGGCGTGCCCTTCAGCGAGAACCGGAAGCCGGCAAAGCGCTGCTGCACGCCGTCGATCAGAGCCGCGACGCCTTCATGGCCGTCGCCCTGCATGAGCGGATCACGATAGCTGACGTCTTCCGTGAAGGTCGCCTTGAGCAATTCGGTCCGGCGGACGGCATCGCTTTCGTTCCAGGCGGTGATGTAGTTTTCAGCGATCTTGGTGAGGTCGGTCATGGTCTGTCTCCTTCATTGACGGTTTTGACATGACCCTTTTCAACCGGCGCTGGCCTGAAACCAATTACGCCTGAGGTAATGGCGGCAGAACTTTGTGAGAGGACAGAAATCATGAGCAGCGGATTTTTCGGCGACATCAAGAAAATCAAATATGAAGGGCCGGATTCGACCAATCCGCTGGCCTATAGGTTCTACAATCCCGACGAGCTCGTCGCCGGCAAACGGCTGGAAGACCATCTGCGCTTCGCCGTCGCCTACTGGCACTCCTTTGCCTGGCCGGGCGGCGATCCGTTCGGCGGCCAGACCTTCGACCGGCCGTGGTTCCCCAAGGCAGGTGGCACCGACACGATGGAACTGGCAAAGCTGAAAGCGGACGTCGCCTTCGAGATGTTCTCGCTGCTCGGCGCGCCCTATTTCTGCTTCCACGACGCCGATGTGCGGCCGGAAGGCAAGGATTTTTCCGAAAGTGCCGCGCGCCTCGACGAGATCGCCGATTACTTCGCGGGGAAGATGAAGCAGACCGGCGTCAAGCTGCTTTGGGGCACCGCCAATCTGTTCTCCAATCGCCGCTTCATGTCGGGGGCGGCCACCAATCCCGATCCGGATGTCTTTGCCTACGCGGCGGCGACGGTAAAAAGCTGCATCGACGTCACCAAGCGGCTGAAGGGCGAAAACTACGTGCTGTGGGGCGGGCGCGAAGGCTATGAGACGCTGCTCAACACCGACCTCGCGCGCGAGCAGGAACAGGCCGGCCGGTTCCTCAGCATGGTCGTCGACTACAAGCACAAAATCGGCTTCAAGGGCGCGATCCTGATCGAGCCGAAGCCGCAGGAGCCGACCAAGCATCAGTACGATTACGATGTCGCCACGGTCTACGGCTTCCTCAAGCGCTTCGGGCTGGAGAAGGAGGTCAAGGTCAATATCGAGCAGGGCCACGCCATCCTGGCCGGCCATTCCTTCGAGCACGAACTGGCTCTGGCCAATGCGCTCGGCATTTTCGGTTCGATCGATATGAACCGCAACGACTATCAGTCGGGATGGGACACCGACCAGTTCCCCAACAACGTGCCGGAAATGGCGCTGGCCTACTACCAGGTCCTGCAGGCCGGCGGCTTCAAGACCGGCGGCACCAATTTCGACGCCAAGCTGCGCCGCCAGTCGCTCGATCCGCAGGACCTGCTGATCGGCCATATCGGCGGCATGGACTCTTGCGCACGTGGCCTGAAAGCCGCGGCCCGCATGGTCGAGGACAAGGCGCTATCGGCGCCGCTGGCCGAACGTTATGCCGGCTGGAACACGGCCGAGGGCAAGGCGATGCTCGCCGGCAAGCGCACGCTTGAGGATATCGCCGAGCGTGTCGTCAAGAAGAGGATCGAGCCGCAGCCGAGGTCCGGCCGCCAGGAACTGCTGGAAAATATCGTCAACCGCTACGTGTAAGGCGCGCGCCGCTCCATCTCTGGACCGACATCCGGCACCACTGGCTGAAAGCCGCCGCCATCGCTATCTGCTAGTCAGCCCACTTCGCGAGAGGCTGCCGAGGATCGCACAGATCTTCGGCAGCCAGCGTGAGATCAAGATGCCACGCGTGTCGCCGAAAGAGAGCCCGTGCGGCAGCCTTTATTTTTATGCATGTCGTCATCCCAAAACCGCTGGCACTTTTGGGCGACATGCATTGGCGGGAGACGGAAAATGGCAGAGGATCGAATCATCGTGCGCCCGGCGCAGGCGAGCGATATTCCGGCGTTGAAGCAGGTGCTGCAGGAAACGTTCGAAGGCACATGGCTGCCGAACATCACCGAAGCAGCGGCGCGGCGCTATGTCGAGACGGATATTGGCGGGCGCTATGTCGACCGGAGCTGGCCTGAGTTCGCCGTTGCCGAGATCGATGGCGAGGTCGCCGGCCTGATCCATTGGCGCGCCGATTTCATCGAGGCCCTGCACGTCATGGCATCCCGTCAAGGCCAAGGTGTCGGCCGCCAGCTGCTCTCCCATGCCGAACAGGCAATCGGCACCGCCGGGTTGGCGCAGGCGCGGCTGGAAACCGACACGTTCAACCTGCCGGCACAAGCCCTCTACAAGGCGGTCGGCTATGTCGAGAAAAACCGCTATCCAGACGACGAATGGGACAGTGGCTTCACCACGGTGCTGTTCGAAAAGCGGCTGTAGATCTCTCCTTGATCTGACCTGCCGGGACGCAGGAACAGCTTTGCGCATGGCCCGGTCCCGCGACACGGTTTTGCCCTTCGACGCCCTTCAATGACCTCGCTCTTGCCTTCAAACTGCCGTCACGTTTCTCATATAAGAGTGGCTCGTGGCGGGAGAGGAAGAAGGAGGCGAACCGATATGCAGAACGAACGTGAAATCGACGCCCTGCTCTCACCTGGCGAGGCCGGATCGATCATCGACCGGCTGATGGCGATGCCGCATCCGAAGGATGGTACGCGCCGCTCAAACGAATGGGACCGCGCCGTTGCCAGCCGTTTCGAGACCCATCTTGCCAGACAGATGCGCTCGCAGATCGACGGCGGCAGTGACCGTCAGAACGCTGCCTGAGCTTTCCGACTTTGTGCATGTCGTTGTCCCAAAATCGCTACACACTTTTGGGCGGCATGCACATCAACCCCTCCGCAATCTGACCGGCGCTTCGCCGAAAGCCCTTGAAAATGCCCTCGAAAATGCCGCGGCGGACGAGAACCCGGTCCGCCCGGCAATATCGGCCATGGCAACCCTCGTATCGACCACCAGCCGGCGCGCGGCGCCGAGGCGCAGCCTGAGGTAATAGGCGCCCGGCGTCTCGCCGATCGATTTGCGAAAGATGCTTTCCAGCGTCCGTGCCGTCACGCCGGCGCGCTTGGCCACTGCTTCGATGGTCAGCGGCTGGTCGACATGCGATTCCATCAGCCGGATGGCTTGCGCAAGGCGCGGGTCATAGCCGTCGAGCCGGCCGAGCGAGACCAGCGGCTGTGCGTCGGTGGCGGCGCGAGCCTGGTCGTAGATGAAGACGCTGGCGACATCGAGCGCCACCGCC
>NZ_RZQY01000247.1:0-8027 GCF_003998575.1 Mesorhizobium sp. M7A.F.Ca.CA.001.10.2.1
CTTTCGCGGCGCAGCTCGCTTCGACGGTCTCCCAACCCATTCCGGACCTCCCCACGCGGACCAATACCGCCGCGCTCGGCGACATCCTCTATACCGACTACCTCTACTACTTCCAGATTTCGGGCCTCGTGCTGCTGGTCGCCATGATCGGCGCCATCGTGCTGACCCTGCGCCATAAGCCAGGCGTCAAGCGGCAGTCGATCGCGGCCCAGGTCGGCCGCACGCCGGCGACCGGCATGGAAATCCGCAAGGTCAAGACAGGCGAGGGACTCTGAGATGGTTGTCGGCATCGCACATTATCTGACCGTATCGGCTGTTCTGTTCACGCTCGGCGTGTTCGGCATCTTCCTGAACCGCAAGAACGTCATCGTCATCCTGATGTCGGTCGAACTGATCCTGCTGGCGGTCAACATCAATTTCGTCGCCTTTTCGGCGGCACTGGGCGATCTGGTCGGCCAGGTGTTCGCGCTGTTCGTGCTGACGGTCGCGGCGGCCGAGGCCGCCATCGGACTTGCCATTCTCGTCGTCTTCTTCCGCAACCGCGGCTCGATCGCGGTCGAAGACGTGAACATGATGAAGGGTTGACGGAACCACCATGTATCAGGCCATCGTCTTCCTTCCCCTGCTCGGCTTCCTGATCGTCGGCCTGTTCGGCACGTCGCTCGGCGCCAAGGCGTCCGAATACATCACCTCCGGTTTCCTGGTGATCGCGGCCGTGCTGTCGTGGGTCGCTTTCTTCACCGTCGGTTTCGGCCATGGCGAGGTGTTCACCGTGCCGGTGATGCGCTGGATCCAGTCAGGCGGGCTGGAAGCGGCCTGGGCGCTCAGGATCGACACGCTGACGGTGGTGATGCTGGTGGTGGTCAACACCGTGTCGGCGCTGGTTCACATCTATTCGATCGGCTACATGCACCACGATCCGAACCGGCCGCGCTTCTTCGCCTATCTGTCGCTGTTCACCTTCGCCATGCTGATGCTGGTGACATCAGACAATCTGGTGCAGATGTTCTTCGGCTGGGAAGGGGTGGGCCTCGCCTCTTATCTGCTGATCGGCTTCTGGTACAAGAAGCCGTCGGCCAATGCCGCGGCAATCAAGGCCTTCGTCGTCAACCGCGTCGGCGATTTCGGCTTCGCGCTCGGCATTTTCGGCCTGTTCGTGCTGTTCGGTTCGGTCAATCTCGGCACCATCTTTGCCAATGCGGCGACGTTCATTCCGGCCGAAGGCGCCCCGCACGGCGCCGCGGTGCTGACCTTCCTCGGCTATGCGCTGGACAAGCAGGCGGCCATGACGATCGTTTGCCTGCTCCTGTTCATGGGCGCCATGGGCAAGTCGGCGCAAGTGCCGCTGCACACCTGGCTGCCGGATGCCATGGAAGGCCCGACACCGGTTTCCGCGCTGATCCATGCCGCCACCATGGTGACGGCCGGCGTGTTCATGCTGGCACGGCTGTCTCCGCTGTTCGAACTGTCGCATTCGGCGCTGACTGTGGTGACCTTCATCGGTGCCTTCACGGCCTTCTTCGCGGCCACCGTCGGTCTCGTCCAGAACGACATCAAGCGCGTCATCGCCTACTCGACCTGCTCGCAGCTCGGCTACATGTTCGTGGCACTCGGCGTCGGCGCCTATGGCGCGGCGATCTTCCACCTGTTCACGCATGCCTTCTTCAAGGCGCTGCTGTTCCTCGGCTCGGGCTCGGTCATCCATGCCGTGTCCGACGAGCAGGACATGCGCAAGATGGGCGGCCTCAGGAAACTGATCCCGACCACCTACTGGATGATGGTGATCGGCACGCTGGCGCTGACCGGCGTCGGCATTCCGGTGACGGTCATCGGCACCGCCGGCTTCTTCTCCAAGGACGCCATCATCGAGAGCGCCTTTGCCGGCCACAATTCGGTTGCCGGCATGGCCTTCGTGCTTTTGGTCATCGCCGCCTGCTTCACCTCCTTCTACTCCTGGCGGCTGATCTTCATGACCTTCCACGGCAAGCCGCGGGCGAGCCATGAGGTGATGCACCATGTCCATGAATCGCCGCCGGTGATGCTGGTGCCGCTGTTCATCTTGGCCGCGGGCGCGCTGTTTGCCGGCGTCATCTTCCACGGTGCCTTCATCGGCGAGGGCTATGCCGAGTTCTGGAAGGCATCGCTGTTCACACTGCCTGACAATCACATCCTGCACGACATCCACGAATTGCCGCTGTGGGTCGAACTGTCGCCCTTCATCGCCATGCTGATCGGCTTCGCGCTGGCCTGGAAATTCTACATCCGCTCGCCGGAAATGCCGGTCAACCTCGCCGCGCAGCATCGCGGGCTCTACGCCTTCCTGCTCAACAAGTGGTATTTCGACGAGCTCTACGACTTCCTGTTCGTGCGGCCCGCCAAGCGCCTCGGCCATTTCCTGTGGAAGACCGGCGACGGCACCATCATCGACGGCCTTGGCCCGGATGGCATTGCGGCGCGCGTCGTCGATGTCACCGACCGCGTCGTCAAGCTGCAGACCGGCTATCTCTACCACTACGCCTTCGCCATGCTGATCGGCGTTGCCGCACTCGTCACCTGGATGATGCTCTGATGACCGCCTGGCCAATCCTCTCGCTGGTCACCTTCCTGCCGCTGGTTGGTGTGCTGCTTATCCTGTTCATCAATGACGACAGCGAAAATGCACGCCGCAACATCCGCGCCATCGCGCTGTTGACGACGACTTTCACGTTCATCATCTCGCTGTTCATCTGGACCGGATTTGACAATTCGCAGTCCGGCTTCCAGTTCGTCGAGAAGGTCGCCTGGCTCGACTCCGGCATTTCCTACCATATGGGCGTCGACGGCATCTCGATGCTGTTCGTCATCTTGACGACGTTCCTGATGCCGCTCTGCATCCTGGCGTCGTGGGAATCGATCGAGAAGCGCGTGAAGGCCTACATGATCGCCTTCCTGCTGCTCGAAACGCTGATGATCGGCGTGTTCTGCGCGCTGGACATCGTGCTGTTCTACGTCTTCTTCGAAGCCGGCCTGATCCCGATGTTCATCATTATCGGCGTCTGGGGCGGCAAGCGGCGCGTCTACGCCTCGTTCAAGTTCTTCCTCTACACGCTCGCCGGCTCGGTGCTGATGCTGCTCGCCATCATGGCGATGCTCTTCCAGTCCGGCACAACCGACATCCCGACGCTGCTGACCCACAACTTCCCGGCCAGCATGCAGACCTGGCTATGGCTTGCCTTCTTCGCCTCCTTCGCGGTGAAGATGCCAATGTGGCCGGTGCACACCTGGCTGCCCGACGCGCACGTCGAGGCGCCGACGGCGGGCTCCGTCATCCTGGCCGGCATCCTGTTGAAGATGGGCGGGTACGGCTTCCTGCGCTTCTCCTTGCCGATGTTCCCGCTGGCGTCGGAAATGTTCGCGCCGCTGGTCTTCGCGCTGTCGGTCGTCGCCATCATCTACACCTCCCTGGTGGCGCTGATGCAGGAAGACATGAAGAAGCTGATCGCCTATTCGTCGGTTGCTCATATGGGCTTCGTCACCATGGGCATCTTCGCCATGAACCAGGAAGGCGTGCAGGGCGCGATCTTCCAGATGCTCAGCCACGGCCTCGTCTCCGGTGCGCTGTTCCTGTGCGTCGGCGTCATCTACGACCGCATGCACACACGTGAGATCGCGGCCTATGGCGGCCTGGTCAACAACATGCCGAAATACGCCACGGTGTTCCTGATCTTCACCATGGCCAATGTCGGCCTGCCCGGTACCAGCGGCTTCGTCGGCGAGTTCCTGACCATGCTCGGCGTGTTCCGGGTCAACACCTGGGTGGCGTTCTTCGCCGCCACCGGCGTCATCCTGTCGGCCGCCTACGCGCTCTGGCTCTACCGCCGGGTGATCTTCGGTGCGCTGACCAAGGACAGCCTGAAGGGCCTGCTCGACCTGTCGCTGCGCGAGAAGGTGATCATCTACCCGCTGGTCGTTCTAGTCATCTTCTTCGGCGTCTATCCCGCCCCGGTCTTCGACGCGACGGCCGAATCGGTCAAGTCGCTCGTCACCAATGTCACTGCATCCATCGGCGCCGCGCAGACCGCGGCGGCGAACTGACCAGAGGTTTTGCGAACCATGACGCCGGACCTTCTCTCCAGCCTGTCGCTCTCGACGCCAGAGCTGATCCTTGCCGTCGGCGCGCTGGCGCTGCTGATGGTCGGAGCCTATTCGCGCGCCAACACGGCCAACACGGTAACCGGCCTTGCGGTGGCCGTGCTGGCGATCGCAGGCGCCTGGCTGATCTTCCGGACCGGGCAGGGCAGCGCTTACGGCAATGCCTTCATCCAGGATTCCTTCGCCCGCTTCATGAAGGTGCTGGCGCTGGTCGGCTCGGCGGTGACGCTGGTGATGTCGATGCGCTTTGCCAAGGCTGAACGCTTCGACAAGTTCGAATATCCGGTGCTGATCCTGCTGTGCACGCTCGGCATGATGTTGATGATCTCCGCCAATAGCATGATCGGGCTCTATCTCGGCCTCGAACTGCAATCGCTGGCGATCTACGTGCTGTGCGCGATCAACCGCGACAATCTGCGTTCGACTGAGGCTGGCCTCAAATATTTCGTCCTCGGCGCGCTGTCGTCGGGCATGCTGCTCTATGGCATCAGCCTGGTCTATGGCTACACCGGCAACACCGGCTTCCAGGAAATCGCTTCTGCGCTCGGCAGCGGCGAGCGCCAGCTTGGCCTCGTTTTCGGCCTCGTCTTCGTGCTGGCCGGCCTGGCCTTCAAGATCTCGGCGGTGCCGTTCCACATGTGGACGCCAGACGTCTATGAGGGCGCGCCGACGCCGGTGACGGCCTTTTTGGCGGCGGCGCCCAAGATGGCGGCGATGGCGCTGATGGTTCGCGTCACCATGGGCGCGTTCAAGCCGATCGCCGCAGACTGGCAGCAGATCATCGTCTTCATCTCGATCGCCTCGATGGCGCTTGGTGCTTTCGCCGCCATCGGCCAGACCAACATCAAGCGGCTTATGGCCTATTCCTCGATCGGCCATATGGGCTACGCGCTGGTCGGCCTTGCCGCCAACAGCCAGGCCGGCGTGCGCGGCGTTGCCATCTACATGCTGATCTATCTGGTGATGACGCTCGGCACCTTCGCCTTCATCCTCGCCATGCGGCGCAAGGAAGGCAATGTCGAGCAGATCAGCGACCTGGCCGGCCTGTCGTCGACCAATCCGATCATGGCGACGATCCTGACCATCCTGATGTTCTCCCTGGCCGGCATTCCGCCGCTCGCCGGCTTCTGGGGGAAATGGTACGTCTTCCTCGCCGCCATCAACGCCAATCTCTATGCGCTGGCGATCATCGGCGTGCTGGCCTCGGTGGTGGGCGCCTATTACTACCTGCGCATCATCAAGATCATGTGGTTCGACGAACCGGTTGGCGGCTTCGTGCCGATGGCGACGGAATTGCGTGTCGTGCTCGGCGTCTCCGGCGCCTTCGTGCTGTTCTACGTGCTGATCGGCGGGCCGATCGGCACCTATGCCGAAGCCGCCGCCAAGACGTTTTTCTAGTCGGCATGGCATTTCGGCTGGCTCCAACCTCGGCGTCGGAAGGGTTCCGGCTCGAGGCGCATGAGAGCGTCGGCTCCACCAATGGGCTGGCACTGGACCACGCAAGGGCAGGCGACCCCGGCAGATTGTGGGTCGTTTCCAAGAAGCAGGAAAGCGGGCGTGGCCGGCGCGGCCGCGTCTGGGCGACCCCCGAAGGCAACCTCGCGGCGACGCTGCTCGTCATCACCAAGGCGGAGCTTCGCCTTGCCGCGACGCTGGGCTTCGTCGCCGGACTGGCGCTGGCCGATGCGCTCGACGCCGTGGTGCCGAAGGGCCGGATCGCCATCGGCCTCGACGGCGGCAGCGAAGGAAAGAACCGTTTCGAACTGAAATGGCCGAACGACGTGCTCGCCTCCGGCGCCAAGCTGGCCGGCATCCTGCTGGAATCGGCAATCCTGGAAGGCGGCCGTTTCGCGGTGGCGGTCGGCATCGGCGTCAATGTGGTGGCATACCCCGAGGATTTGCCCTATCCCGCAACATCACTCAGCGCGCTGGGCGCGGCATGCGATGCGGAAACACTGTTCCTGGCGCTGTCGGATGCATGGAGCGAGAATGCCCGATTGTGGGACGAGGGGCGCGGACTTGCCGCCGTCAGGCGACGCTGGCTTGATCGTGCTGCGGGGCTCGGCGGCGAAGTTGCTGTCAGAATTGACGGTAATGTGGTGCGTGGGGTGTTTGAGACCATTGACGAGGACTGCCGTTTCGTGATCCGCGACGATGAAGGTTCGGTTCGGACGATCGCCGCCGGCGATGTGCATTTCGGCGCGGTCGCTTCGGCCAGGGCATAGAGCCGTTCATGAACGGTTCTAACTGTTTGTTTTTGCGCAACTCCGGTGGGAAAACCGTTACAAACTTTTCCCGGAATTGCTTTTTGGGCTTGGCCTGAGGGCCAGGAAGGGAAAAATCATGGCGAAAGCGGAAACCGCCGAACTCGTCTTCGTGCCGCTCGGCGGCGTCGGTGAGATCGGCATGAACTTCGCTCTTTACGGCTACGGGCCGCCCAATGCGCGCGAATGGATCGTCATCGATGTCGGGGTGACCTTCCCCGATGCCAGCCTGCCGGGCGTCGACCTTGTGCTGCCCGACACGCGATTCATCGAGGAGAACCTCGCCAATCTGCGCGGCATCATCATCACGCATGCGCATGAAGACCATTATGGCGCGCTGCTCGACACATGGCCGAAGCTGAAGGCGCCGGTCTGGATGACGCCGTTCAGCGCCGGCCTGCTGGAGGCCAAGCGGCAAGGCGAGCAGGGCGCGCCGAAAATACCGGTGACGATCTACCGGGCGGGCGAGAAATTCACCGTCGGCCCGTTCGAGATCGAAGCCATTCCGGTCGCGCACTCGATTCCCGAGCCGATGTCGCTGGCGATCACCTCGCCGGCAGGCACCGTCATCCATACCGGTGACTGGAAGATCGATCCGGAGCCGACGATCGGGCCGAAGACCGACGAGGCGCGTTTCCGCGCCTATGGCGACAAGGGCGTTTTGGCGCTGATCTGCGATTCGACCAATGCGCTGCGCGAAGGTGAGTCGCCTTCGGAAGTGGCTGTGGGCGAGGGCCTCAAGGGCGTCATCCAGGCTGCCAAGGGCCGTGTCGCCGTCACCACATTCTCCTCCAATGTCGGACGCATCGTCTCGATCGCCAAAGCGGCGCGCGATGCCGGACGCCAGTGCCTGGTGCTTGGCCGTTCGCTGAAGCGGGTCATCGATGTGGCCGGCGAACTCGGCTACATGGACGGTCTGCCGGAGTTCATCGCCGAGGAGGATTTTGGTTTCATCCCGCGCGAGAACCTGGTCATCATCTGCACCGGCAGCCAGGGCGAGCCACTGGCCGCACTGGCCAAGCTGTCGCGCGAAGAGATGAAGTCGGTGTCACTGACGGCAGGCGACACGGTGGTGTTTTCCTCGCGTACCATTCCCGGCAACGAGAAGGCGATCCTCGAGATCAAGAACCGCCTCATCGACCTCGGCGTCAAGATCATCGAGGACGGCGATGCACTGGTGCATGTCTCCGGCCATCCGCGGCGCAGCGAATTGCGCAAGATGTATGAATGGGTGCGCCCGCAGATCGGCGTTCCCGTGCATGGCGAGGCGGCACATCTGGTGGCGCAGGGCTCGCTGATGTCGACATCGGGCATCGGCCAGGTGGCGCAGGTGCGCGACGGCGACATGCTCAGGCTTGCTCCCGGCCCAGCCACCATCATGGATCAGGTGCCGTTCGGCCGTATCTACAAGGATGGCAGACTGATCGGCACCGATCAGGCGATGGGCATCCGCGACCGGCGCAAGCTGTCCTTTGCCGGCCATGTGGCGGTCAATGTCGTCCTGGACGACAAATATGAGCTTGCCGGCGACCCCGACCTGGTCGCCATCGGCGTCGCCGAGGCCGATGGCCGTGGCGAGTCGCTGGAAGATCTGATGATCGATGCGGCAATCGGCGCGGTGGACTCCATCCC
>NZ_RZQY01000248.1:0-7980 GCF_003998575.1 Mesorhizobium sp. M7A.F.Ca.CA.001.10.2.1
CTCTCCGGCGGCGAGCGCCAGGCGGTGGCGATCGCGCGCGCCATGCATTTCGACAGCGACCTGATCATTCTCGACGAGCCGACCAACAATCTCGGCGTCGCCGAAACACAGGGTGTGCTGAGCTTCGTGCGCAGCGCCCGCGATTCCGGCCATTCCTGCATTTTCATCGCCCACAACATCCACCATGTCTTCCAGGTGGTCGACCGCATCGTCGTCATGCGCCGCGGCAAGGTGGTTGCTGACGACATAGACCCCAAGAAGACCAGCGTGGCGGAGGTCGAACGGATCATCACCGGCATGTCGGACAAGGAGATCCGCGATGCCATCGCCGATGGCAAGCCATCGCACTGAGAATGGTGATGGGCGGCAATCACCCGTCACCTCAGATCGCATCGCTTGTCTGACGCGCCATCGCATGGCGAACAGGATTGCAGCATGAAAGCCACAGTTTCGGATACCGCACGCAACTGCGGGCTGTGGGTTACGGCATGAAAGCCACTGTCTCCGATATCGCTCGTAGCTGCGGGCTATCGACCGCAACGGTCGACCGGGTGCTCAACAACCGGCCGGGTGCGAGTGCGGCCAACCGCCAGCGCGTCATGGAGGCGGCCAAGCAGCTCGGCTATCTGCCGGTCGCCGATCAGGTAACGCTGCCCTCGCGGCCCGCCCACCTTGAATTCCTGCTGCCGATCGGCAGCAATGCCTTCATGCGCGATCTCGCCGGGCATATCGAGGACTACGCCGCGCGCCTGCCGCTTGTCGCCTCGTGCCGGATCCACAACCTCGCCGGTATCTCGCCGAACGCGCTGCAGAGCGCTGTCGAAAACCTGTCGCTCAGGGCCAATGGCGTCGGCGTGATCGCCGTCGATCATCCGCGTACGCGCAACATCCTGCGCGACATCGTCGATGCCGGGATGCGTCTGGTGACGCTGGTGTCCGATGTTCCGGCGGCACCGCGCGCGGCCTATGTCGGCATCGACAACCGGGTGGCGGGACGAACGGCGGCGCTGCTGATGGGACGCTTCCTTGGCGGCCGCACCGGCCATCTGGCGATGGTCGTCGGCTCACGTTCCTATCGTGGCCACGAGGAACGCGAGATGGGTTTCCGCTCGGTGCTCAGTGAGGAGTTTCCCAATCTGACCGTCAGCAGCGCCGTTGAGGTCAACGACGAGCCCGATGCCAGCTACACCGAGACCATGAAGGCGCTGCACGACGAGCCGGAACTGCTTGGCATCTATTGCGTCGGAGCTGGACATTCGGGCGTTGCAAAGGCGATCCGCGAGGCCAGGCCGAACCGCAAGCCGGTGTTCATCTGCCACGATCTGACCAAGGACACGCGCGGTCATCTCGTCGACGACCTGCTCGATATCGTCATCGACCAGAATGCACGGCTGATCGCGGAGCAGTCGGTCATCCGCCTGCTCGGCTCGATCGCCTCCTCGGCACCCTATCTGACGCGCAAGTTCATCGAACCGCGCTTGATCTTCAGGGAAAACGTCCCGGGGCAGTAATGCGAAATGGCTTGGCTAAACCGGGTTTCCGGATTTGTACGATAATTGGCACGGCAAATCTGCACAGCAGCTATGCAAGTTTCTTTGTTGCCGAATCGTTGGGCAACTCGTAGGTTCTGGTTGTCGGCCATCTACTCCTCCCAGATGCGATGCCGACGCTGAATGGGGTGCACCTCCTCCCGCGCCACATTCGAAAATCGAGCCCGCTGCCACCTCCTCCCGGCAGCGGGCTTTTTTCGTTTGGCCGACAGGGATGACGGCACAGCGACACCAAAGCGCGCCCAGTCATCACGCGATGAATGGCGCACATGGACAGGCGACAGGTCACCTCAACCGGCGGCGGCGCCCCTGAAAGAAACGATCAATCCTTCAGCCATGCGCACGAACTGCGTGCTCGGACCTTCCGACCCCACGGTCTGCACGCTAACCCGCGCGCCCTCGAGCAGAAGCGACAGCGTATCGGCGAGCAGTTCAGCCTGGCCGATGCCCGCATCCCGACATAGCGTCACAAGGCGCTCGCGCTGGGCTTCCTTGAGCTCCTTGATCACCAGCCTGGCCGGATGGTCCGGCTCGGTCAGCTCAGCGGCGGCGTTGGCCATGTCGCAGCCGCGCCCATCCGCATTGAGCATGGCAGCCGCCTTGCGAACCCAGGCATGCAGCTGGGCAAGCTTGTCACCAGGAAATTCGGCCTCGAACGCATCCCACATAGCGCCCGCCTTGGCCGCATTGGCGCGCAGGCATTCGACGATCAGTTCGTCCTTGGATTCGAAGTGACGATAGAGCGTCATCTTGTTCGTGCCGGCAGCTTCGGTGATGGCGTCGACGCCGACACCCTTGATGCCATGCTTGTGGAACATGTCGCGTGCCGTCTCCAGGATCCGATCCCGGGGACGAGAGCGCTCCACGATGCCGTCTGCCATCATGATCTCCTTTCGTTTCCAAAAAACCCTCGGCCACCTCTTGACTAGGGTGTTACCGGTCTGTAACTTCCAGAATGTTACTTACTGGTAACACCTATATCGTCCACCGTCAATAACAAGGCCGTGAACTGGCCCTGCCGACGAGAGGGACAAGAAACTGCCAATCATGCGGCCTCGGCCGGTGAAAAGATGAAAACGGTTCGCGAGCACGTGCTGCGAATCGACAGACAAGGAGCCGGCCAATGCCACAGCGCCGCGATCTTACCATAGATGAAGCCGTCCGGGATCCGATGATCCGGCTGGTCATGAGAGCCGATGGCGTCGACCCGCGCGCCTTCGAGACGATGCTGCGCTCGCTTGCCGATGCGCAGCGCAACGAGGTGCCGTTGCTGCATTCGCGGGACGACCTCGGTGACAAGCGCGGTCAAAGACTGTCCAGCGTCGCCAGCGCCTTCGGGCGGGCAAGAGCAGCCGGGGAGGCTTGCGTCTCGTGGTAAACTTTTTCATCCACCGTCCGATCTTCGCCTCGGCGATCGCCATCATCATGGTGCTCGCCGGGTCGATTTGTTATTTCCTGCTGCCCGTCTCGCAGTTTCCCGACATCACGCCGCCGCAGGTCGTGGTCAGCGCCCACTATCCAGGCGCCAGCGCGCAAGTGGTGGCCGATACGGTGACGACGCCGCTGGAGCAGCAGATCAACGGCGTGCAAGGCATGACCTACATGTCGTCGACGAGCTCCAATGACGGCTCCTCGACCATCACCATCACCTTCGATGTCGGCTATTCGCTGAGCACCGCCGCCGTCGACGTGCAGAACCGCGTCTCGCAGGCCGCCTCGTCGCTGCCGGCGATCGTCAACCAGGGCGGCGTGACGATCAAGAAGCAGAACCCGAACTTCGTCCTCATCGTCAACCTGACTTCGCCCGACAGTTCGGTCGATCCGGTGGCGCTGAGCAACCTTGCCTATCTGCAGGTGGTCGATCCGCTGAAGCGCCTGCCCGGCGTCGGCGATGTGCAGATCTTCGGCGAGCGGCGCTATTCGATGCGCGTCTGGCTCGATCCCGACAAGCTCGCCAATCTCGGCATCACCGCGGTCGATGTGCAGAACGCCATCGCCGAGCAGAATGTCCAGGTGGCGGCCGGCAAGATCGGCCAATCGCCGGCACCCGCCGGCACCGCCTTCGAGATGCAGGTCAACGCCGTCGGCCGGTTGAGCGATCCAAAGGAATTCGGCGACATCGTCGTGCGCGCCAACACCGACACCGGCTCGCTGGTCAGGCTGCGCGACGTCGCCCGCATCGAGCTCGGCGCACTGCAATATTCGTCGTCGGCCTTCTTCGGCAAGGACCCGACCGTGGTGCTCGCCGTCTACCAGATGCCCGGCTCCAACGCGCTCGATCTGCAGCAGCGCGTCAAGGACAAGATGCAGGAGCTGTCGGGCCGCTTCCCGAAGGGCGTGTCCTATGCAATGCACTACGACACGACGCGCTTCGTCTCGGCGTCGATGCATGACGTGCTGATCACGCTCGGCGAAGCGCTGGTGCTGGTCGTCGCCGTGGTGTTCCTCTTCCTGCAAAGCTGGCGCACGACGATCATCCCGACCATCGCCATTCCGGTGTCGCTGGTGGCGACGCTGGTCGTCATGGAGATGCTCGGCTTCTCGCTCAACATGCTCTCCCTGCTCGGCATGGTGCTGGCGATCGGCCTCGTCGTCGACGACGCCATCGTCGTGGTTGAGAATGTCGAACGACAGCTGGAGGCCGGACTCAAGCCGCTTGCGGCGACCAAGGCCGCAATGCGCGAGGTCACCGGACCGATCATCGCCACCACCGCGGTGCTGATGGCGGTGTTCGTGCCGGTCGCCTTCATTCCCGGCGTCTCCGGCAAGCTCTACAACCAGTTCGCGCTGACGGTGGCGATTTCCGTCGGCATCTCGGCCTTCAACTCGTTGACGCTCAGTCCCGCGCTCAGCGCGGCCTTCCTGCGGCATCGCGGCGAGACGCAGTTCGCCCCGTTCCGCTGGTTCAACACCGGCTTCGACAGGCTATCGCACGCCTACGCCAATGGCGTACGCATTCTCATCCGCTTGCGCTGGATCATGCTCGGCCTGTTCGCGGCCGGCCTGGTCGCCACCTACTTCGTCTGGCAGCGCCTGCCCTCGACCTTCCTTCCGGTCGAGGACCAGGGCTATTTCTTCGTCGTCATCCAGTTGCCCGACGGCGCGTCGCTGGAACGCACCGACGCGGTGGCGCAGAAGGCGCGTGACATCCTGCAGGCGACGCCCGGCGTCGAGATTGTCGGCTCGATCAGCGGCCTGAATTTCCTGACCAGTGCGGCGCAGTCGAATTCGGCGGTCGAATTCGCCATCCTGAAGCCGTGGGAGGAGCGCGGCCCCGACCAGAGTGCATCGAAGCTCGTCGCCGATGTGCGCGGCAAGCTGATGCAGATTCCGGAAGCTTTCGCGCTGAGCTTCGATCCGCCTTCTATCCCGGGTATCGGCACCACAGGCGGCTTCGAATTCGTCGTCGAGGATCTGACCGGCCGCGGCAGTTCAGCCCTCAACGATGCGACGCAAGCCGTGATCGCCGAGGCGCGCAAGCAGCCCGAAATCAACCCGCAGCAGCTGTTCTCGCCATTCTCGACCTCGACGCCGCAGTTCAACTACGACCTCGACCGCAGCAAGGCCAAACTGCTCGGCCTCAATCTGCCCGATGTCTTCAACACGCTGCAGATCTATCTCGGCTCGCTCTACGTCAACGACTTCAACCTGTTCGGCCGCACCTTCCGGGTGACCATCCAGGCCGACAAGGATGCACGTGCGGGTGCCGCCGACATTTCGCGGCTCTATGTGCGCAATGCCTCCGGCGGCATGGTGCCGCTCTCGACGCTGGGCAAACTCGTGCCCTTCGTCGGCCCGGAGACGGTGCCGCATTACAACAACAATGCCTCGGCCTCGATCAATGGCGGTGCCGCACCCGGCTTTTCCTCGGGCCAGGCGGTTGCCGCGATGGAACGGGCCGCCGCCATTGCGCTGCCAAGGGATTTCGGTTTCGAATGGACCGGCATCACCTTCCAGGAGCTCAAGGCAGGATCGATCGCGTCCGTCGTCTTCGGCCTCGCCATCGTCTTCGTCTTCCTGATCTTGGCGATGCAGTATGAGAGCTGGGCGATGCCGTTCATGGTGCTGTTGGCGGTGCCACTGGCCCTGTTCGGCGCCTTCGTGGCCCTGTTGCTGCGTGGCATGCAGATCGACGTCTACTCGCAGATAGGCTTCGTCATGCTGATCGGCCTGGCGGCCAAGAACGCGATCCTGATCGTCGAATTCGCAAGGCGACGGCGCGAAGAAGGCCTCAGCTTCGTCGACGCGGCGATGGAGGCGGCACGGCTCCGGCTGCGGCCGATCCTGATGACGGCTTTCGCCTTCATCCTCGGCGTGCTGCCGCTGATGTTTGCCACCGGTGCCGGCGCGGCAAGCCGGCAGTCGATCGGCACCACCGTGTTCGGCGGCATGGTCGCAGCGACCATCCTGTCGCTGGTGTTCGTGCCGGTGTTCTACGCGGTCATCGAGCAGCTGCGCGAACGCCGCGGCAATGACGAGCCCGCCTCTCAAGACAATGAACCAACGACTGAGCCCGCCTTGCGCCCCCTGGCGGAAGCGGCCGAATAAGATTGGAGACTGATCATGCGTAAATGGAAAATCGCGTTGGGAACGGCCGTCGCGCTGGGAGCGATCTCGGTGGCCAGCGTCCACCTGCTCGACATGGGCAACCTCAGCCTCAATGCCGGCACGGCCGCGGCGACGCCTGCTCCGGCGGCATTCGTCATGCCGGTGCCGGTGGTTAGTGTCGTCAAGAAGACGATCCCGATCTACCTGGACTATGCCGCGCGGACGGAACCGATCCGCAGCATCACCTTGCAGGCCAGGATTCCGGGCTATCTGCAGGAGCAGACCGCAGCCGACGGCGTCGACGTCCGGCAAGGCGATCTTCTCTACAAGATCTCGCCTGACGACTTCCAGGCGGCTCTCGACCAGGCCAAGGCGCAAGTGCAGCGCGATACGGCGACGCTCGACTATGCCCGCTCCAACCTCGGTCGCGGCACCGAGCTCGCCAAGAGCGGCTACCTCGCCAAGGACGGCTTCGACCAGCGCACCAGCACCTTGCGCGAGGCACAGGCGTCGCTGGCGGTCAATCAGGCGGCGGTCCGCACGGCAGAGCTCAATTTGAGCTACGCTGAAATCCGGGCGCCGTTTGGCGGGCGTCTCGGCCGCAACCAGGCTTCGGTCGGAACGCTGGTCAGCGTTGCCGGCACCGTGCTCAACACGCTGGTGCAACTCGATCCGATCTATGTCACCTTCAACCCGAGCGAGACGGATCTGGCCGAGATCGAGCAAGCCCGCGCGAACGGCCCGATCGAAGTGGAGGTGCTGCTCCCCGGCCAGACCGAGGCCAGCCAGAAGGGCGAGCTTACCTTCATCGACAATTCGGTCGACCGCTCGACCGGCACGATCACGGCGCGCGCAACGATCGGTAACGGCAAGTTCACGCTGCTGCCCGGCCAATATGTTCGTGTCCGGCTGCATGTGAGAGAGCAGGCCGACGCGCTGATGGTGCCGCAGACGGCGCTGGGCTCGAGCCAGCTCGGCAAATATCTCTATGTCGTCGGCAAGGACAACACGGTCGACCAGCGGCTGGTTTCGCTCGGACCGACGAGCGGCGGTCAGGTCGCCATCCTCAGCGGCGTCGCCGAGGGCGACCAGGTGATCACGGGCAATCTGCAGAAGATCGGACCCGGAGCGCCTGTATCGCCGATACCGGAAAAGCCGGCCACCTGAACACCCCCGTCAGGACCCGGCTTCAGCGCGGCGCCCCGACCTTCCCACAGGTCGCGGGCGCCGCTCGACTGAGCAGTTCCACCAGACCGGCAACATCGGCGCGGTCGGCCTTGGCCACCGGCATGAATGCACAGTAGGGATGCCCGAGGCGCACGGAGACGGAGGAGAGCGCAATCAGCCGACCGGCCTCCAGATCGGCGCGCGCCATGACCCGCTGGCCAAGCGCGATGCCCAGGCCCAGCCTTGCCGAGGCGATCGCAAGGCTGGACAGGCCGACGCGCCGCCCGTGCGACGGGTCGGGTGAGCGGCTGCCGCCGGAGGCCGCAAACCAGTCAGCCCAGGTCGGGTGCGAGGCATAGTTCGGCCCCCAATTGGTGTGGATGAACTGGCTCTCGTGCAAATCCGCCAGACTGGTATCGCCATTGCCGTGCCGGTGCCAGAATTCCGGTGCGCAGACAGGCAGGACGTCGTCATGGACGAGACGGACGAGTTTCAATCCGGGATAGTGATAATCGCCATAGCTGATGCGCAGGTCGATGTTCTGGCGCATCAGGTCGACCGGATCGTCCTCGACCCGAACGTCGATCGCCATCTGCGGAAAGGCATCGAGAAGTACCGCCAGCCTCGGCGCCAGCCACAGTTCGGCCAGCGAGAACGGCACGCTGACGACCAGGCGCGTCCGCATCCCGCCCTCCAGCATACGCTGGCCTATAGC
>NZ_RZQY01000249.1:0-7965 GCF_003998575.1 Mesorhizobium sp. M7A.F.Ca.CA.001.10.2.1
GATAATAGGGCTTGCCGTCGCGTTTTTCGAGACGGACGAAGATGCCGAGGATCTTGGAATTTCGCTGCGCCGCCATGATGGCGTAGGATTCCAGGAAGCTTGCCTCGTCGAAAGCGCCGGCTGCGTGGCGCGCCGCGACATAGGCATCCAGCGTCTGTTTCTCGATCTCGGGCGAGATGGTGACCCGCGCGTCCATGGCGAGCGAGGCGACGTCATAGGCGCAAGGGCCGATCAGCGCATCCTGGAAATCGACGATGCCTAGCCGATCATGCCCGGAACGGTCGCCGCGCCAGATGATGTTTGGCGAATGGAAGTCGCGCAGCATCAGCGTGACCTCGCGGCCTTGCAGCCGGTCGAGGAGCGCATTCCATTGCTTGTGGTAACCGGCGCGCAAGCTCTCGCTTGCCGGAGCGCCAGTGATTGCCGGCACGTACCAGTCGACCAGCAGATCGGCTTCGATCATCATGGCGTCGCGGTCGAAAGGCGGCACATCGTGGAAGCCGCCTTGCCCTGTTTCCAGGCGCTGCGGCCAGGCCCTGCCGTGCATCATGGCCAGCAGCTCAGCGGACGCTGCGTAACGCTCGGCCAGCGGCTGGCCATCGCCGCTGAGGAAACCTTCGGAACCAAGATGTTCGAGAAGCAGGAAACCTTGCTCCTGGTCCTCGGCATGGATTTGCGGAACGCTGACGCCGCCTTCCTTCAAGGCGCGGTCGATGGCAACGAAGGCGGAGACCGACTGAGCGGTATGCGCGATCTCGGCATAGGGCTTGCCGTCGCGCACAGGCGGACCGAGAACCAGCCGTGGCGAGTTCATCAAGACCCGAGGCTTTTGGTCCGGCAACGAAACGATCTCATAGGAGCGGGCCGAAGCATCGCCGATGAAATGGCGGCGCTGCGCTTCCCCCCAGCCGGCGTTCACGAGAAAGTCGCGCATGGCCAACGACCGTGCCGCCCGATCGAAGGCATCACCCTGGCCTGACAATCGCGCCAGCCGGCCTTCGCCATGCTGGACGAGCTCGATCAGGACTGTGGTTTTCGGCAGATGGGCTTCCGCCCGTTCCGGCCATTCGACCAAAGCAGCACCCTGCGCCAGGGCTTCGTCGAGCCCCAACTCATCGATCTCGTCCGCCGAGGACAGGCGGTAGAGATCGAAATGATGGACCGGAATGCGGGTGTCGTAGCTCTGCACCAATGTGAAGGTCGGACTCGGAACATCGAGACCGGCATCGTCGGCCAGGGTCCTGATCAAGGCCCGCGCCAGCGTCGACTTGCCGGCGCCGAGATCGCCCTTGAGGGCAAGCACGTCACCCGGGCGCAGCGACAGCGCCAGATCTTCGCCCAGCCGCGCTGTCTGGGTCTCGTCGGCGAGTAATCGCTCCAGCACCAGTCCGGTCATCGAACGCGCTACTCGGCCGCGGCGCGGATGCCCGGCATGTCTGGAAAGGTGCAGATGACGGTCGTGCCCTTGTCCTTGCCGGTTTCGATGCGAACGCTGCCGCCATGCAGCTCGACGAAGCTCTTGACGATCGACAGGCCGAGGCCGGCGCCGCGCCGGCGGCCGCCATTGGCGCGCGGCTCGAAACGGCGGAACACCGAATCGAGCACATCCGGCGGCATGCCGGGACCATCGTCATGAACCGAGAATTCCACCCCATCCGCCAGATGGCGGCAAGTGAGCCGGATGATGCTGGCTTCCGGGGCGTAATTGGCGGCGTTGCTGAGCAGATTGTAGAGGATCTGGCGGACGCGGACCTCATCGCCGTGAAACGTCTTCGGCGCCGCGATGGCGTCCACCTGGAGACTGATCGAATGCTCTTCCAGCCGGTCGGCCACCAGTTCGGCCGCAGCGGCGATGGTGCGATCGACCTGCACCTCGGAAATGTCGAGCTGCATGATGCCGGCGTCCACCGTCGCCAAGTCGAGTATGTCGTTGACGATGGTGAGCAGGACCGCGGAGGACGAGCTGACATGCTCGACATATTCGCGCTGCTTCTGCGTCAGCGGACCGGTCGTGGGCTGCGACAGGAGTTCGGTGAAGCCGATGATGTTGGTCAGCGGCGAACGCAGTTCATAGGAGACGTGCTGGACGAATTCGTTCTTGAGCTGGTCGGATTTTTGCAGCGCCTCGTTCTTGTCCTTCAGCGCCCGCTCGACATGGACGCTGTCGGTCACGTCGACGAAGGTCATCATCACCTGCCCGTTGGGCAGCGGGATCATGGCGTAACTCAGCACATTGCCGTTGTTGAGCTCGGTCTGTCCGTGGCGGTCGCGGCGCTCGTCGTCAAAGCCGGTGATGGCGGCAACGAAGCTGGGCCAGGGGCTGTCCGCGGCCTGCCGGTCGCAGAGGTCGCGTATCGTCGACACGTGGACACTGGGCTTGGCCGCTTCACCGCTCAATCCCCAGAGAGTGGCAAAGGCAGGATTCGACAGCCGGAGCCTGCCGTCGGGTCCGAACACCGCCACGCCTTCGGCAAGATTGTCGAGCGTCTCGCCCTGAACCCGCACGGCTGTCTGGTAGCGGCTTTCCAGGTCCATCTTCTCGGTCAGGTTCTCGAACACCCAGGTCACGCCGCCCTTGGGCTGCGGATTGGCGACGACGCGAATGGTCTTGCCGTCCGGCAGATGCCACCAATGTTCCTGGGATTCGACGGCGCGATAGGCGCCGAGCAGGCCTTCCTTCCAGCGACGCCATTCAGGCTGTTCGGCGATCTTGCCCTCGCTGCGCAGCCGGTCGAGCAGCAAGGCATTGTCGGGTGCGCTGTGCAGGAAGCCGGCGTCCAACCCCCAAAGCTTCTGGAAGGCTTGGTTGAAGAACCGCAGCTTCTCGTCGGTGTCGAAAATGGCGACTGCCGTGTTGAGCTGGTCGAGCGTGTCGGCGTGGCTTCGCACCGTCCGTTCGTATTCGCCGCGAACGGCCTCAATGGCACTGGTGTCACAGGCAAGGCCGGCCGAGCCATCGCTGCCGGCGAAATCGGTGACCGCGAACACACGGCGGTCACCTTCGATCACGGTGGACAGCGACTGCTCGAAAACCGGATGCGTCTTGTGCTGGGCGGCAATCGCATCGCGCGCCTGGCCGCCGAGGAACTCTTTTTTCTCCCGGACCGCGGCTTCGGCATTTTCGGCTTCGACGGCATCGGCATAGGCGCGGTTGACCCACTTCAGCCCGCCGTCCTCGCCGCGGAGCCATGCCGGCATGTTCAGCGCGTCGAGCAGGCCGATCATCGTGTCGTGGTCGGCGGCCAGCCGCTGGTTCTCGATCTTCAGCCTGGCCTGGCTGCGCTGCGTCTCCGAGAGCGAGACGAAACGCACGAGCACATGCGCGGCACTCTTGCGGCCATGCACTTCGAGCGGCGCACCGGCCTGCGATTCGATGACGAGGTCGAAGGGTTTGGCCTTCTCGCGCAATCCCGCGACGGCATGTTCGAGTGCCGCCGCCGAACGCGGCATCAGCCAGCGGCCGAAAGCGAGAAAAGCGGCCCTATCTTCGGGAGCGCCGCTTTCGACGGGCAATGTGCCGATAAGCTCGGGCTTCTTGTTTTCAGCGGCCCAGACGACGACGCGCTGGTCACGCAGATTGAGCAGCGCCTCGGAGCGGCGGAGCGCCGCGTTGATGTCGGCGAGGCGGCTCCTGAGTTCGACATTCTCCGCCGAGGTGCGGGCTCTTTCGCGGATGAGAACGATGGCCGATATCAGTGCGGCACCCGTCACGCCGACGAACACGGCAAGCTGCATGACCTCGATGGCGCTCACCGACAGTCCCGCGACGCTGGCAGCAGCGGTTTCGGCATGCGCGACGGCGCCAGCCAAGGGGCCCGCGAGCGCGGAGGTGGCAAGGAATGTCGACGCACGGGCGCGCCAGGA
Organism: Mesorhizobium sp. M7A.F.Ca.CA.001.10.2.1; assembly: GCF_003998575.1. Lineage (NCBI taxonomy): Bacteria > Pseudomonadati > Pseudomonadota > Alphaproteobacteria > Hyphomicrobiales > Phyllobacteriaceae > Mesorhizobium > Mesorhizobium sp. M7A.F.Ca.CA.001.10.2.1. Next base: position 3,865 of record NZ_RZQY01000249.1, read on the forward strand.
CAGGCTCCCGCCTTCCAGGGCGGAGCCAGCAATCCCCGAATCGTCATGGCCGCCGGAAACGGCCCGTCCCGCTCTGTGCGGGTGTTGCCCCGGCATGTCTTGGTCCTCTCCGCCGCCTGAATGCAAGACCGCCCTGATGCGTGCCTCTCTTGACCCTCTCGGGCTGGAAGCATCGCCGAATCACCTGACAATAACCCCTCGCCGAATCGCCGTGAAGGCTGATGGCGCGCAAAAATAAGGCCGGGCGAAAAGTCAATCGCCCGGCCTCAATATCTGGTAGCAATTTTAGCTTTGGTTAATAGCGGTAGTGTTCCGGCTTGAACGGACCCTGCGGCGTGACGCCGATATAGGCGGCTTGTTCACCCGACAGTTCGGTCAGACGGGCGCCGAGCTTGTCGAGATGCAGGCGCGCGACCTTTTCGTCGAGATGCTTGGGCAGGACATAGACCTGGTTCTCGTACTGGCCGGGCTTGGTGTAGAGCTCGATCTGCGCCAGCACCTGGTTGGTGAAGGATGCCGACATGACGAAGCTCGGGTGGCCTGTGGCGTTGCCGAGATTGAGCAGCCGCCCTTCCGACAAAAGGATCATCCGCTTGCCGTCCGCGAAGGTGATCATGTCGACCTGCGGCTTGACGTTGGTCCATTTCAAATTGCGCAGCGCGGCGACCTGGATCTCATTGTCGAAGTGGCCGATGTTGCCGACGATGACCATGTCCTTCATCGAGCGCATATGGTCGAGGGTGACGACATCCTTGTTGCCGGTGGTGGTGATGACGATGTCGGCGGTGGGGGCCGCATCTTCCAGCGTGACGACTTCAAACCCGTCCATCGCCGCCTGCAGCGCGCAAATCGGATCGACCTCGGTGACCTTGACGCGGGCGCCGGCGCCCTTGAGCGAGGCCGACGAGCCCTTGCCGACGTCGCCATAACCGCACACGACAGCGACCTTGCCGGCCATCATCGTGTCGGTGCCGCGGCGGATGCCGTCGACCAGCGATTCCTTGCAGCCATATTTGTTGTCGAACTTCGACTTGGTAACCGAGTCGTTGACGTTGATGGCGGGGAAAGGCAGCAGGCCCTTCTTCTGCAGCTGATAGAGCCGGTTGACGCCGGTGGTCGTCTCTTCGGTGACGCCGCGGATCGCCGCCTTCTGCTTGGTGAAGAAGCCGGGCGAAGCCTTCAGGCGCTTCTTGACCTGGGCATAGAAGTATTCCTCTTCCTCGCTCTGCGGGTTGGACAGCACGTCCTCGCCGGCCTCGGCGCGGGCGCCGATCAGGATGTACATGGTGGCATCGCCGCCATCATCGAGGATCATGTTGGAGAGGCCGCCATCGGCCCACTGGAAGATCTTGTCGGTGTAGTCCCAATACTCCTCGAGCGACTCGCCCTTGACGGCGAACACCGGGATGCCGGCTTCGGCGATGGCCGCGGCCGCATGGTCCTGGGTCGAGAAGATGTTGCAGGAGGCCCAGCGGATATCGGCGCCCAGTTCCTTCAGCGTCTCGATCAGCACCGCCGTCTGGATCGTCATGTGCAGCGAGCCGGTGATGCGCGCACCCTTGAGCGGCTGCTTGGGACCGAATTCCTCACGGCAGGCCATCAGGCCCGGCATTTCGGTTTCGGCGATCTCGAGTTCCTTGCGGCCCCAGCCGGCAAGCGAGATGTCGGCGACCACATAGTCCTTGCTACCCGTCATGGCAGTACTCCGATGCGAATGTTGTGCTTGCGAATTTGTTGCGGACACGCCCGCGCCGGTCGGCGCGTCGAAGGGCGCGAATTGCCGGCCTGACTAGCAGATCGGAGCAAGGACGACAATGGGATATAAAGAAATCTTTATCCCTGCATGTCTCTCAGACACGCATCGGCGCTCTACCTGATCAGCATTCCTCGCCAAAGCGGGACGCCACCAGCTGCTCCAGGGCGTCGATGACCTGCCGGGCTTCCGGTCCGCTGGCGGTGACGCGGATCGAATAGCCGGGGCTTGCCGCCAGCATCATCAGGCCCATGATCGAGGTGCCGCCGACCTTGACGCCATCCTTCTCGACATGCACCGAGGCATCGAAGCCGCTGGCCAGCTGGACGAACTTCGCCGAAGCGCGCGCATGAAGGCCACGTTGGTTGATGATGGGAAAATCCCGGACAATTTGGTCTTTTTCCGGGGACAGCGCGGTCATTTGCTGCTCAGGAGCTGGCTGGCGACATTGATGTATTTGCGGCCGGCGGCCTGAGCCTCATCGAGCGCGGCGGCCATATTGTCGCCCTTGCGGATCGAGGAGAGCTTGATCAGCATCGGCAGGTTCATGCCGGCGATCACCTCGGTGCGGCCGGACTCCATCACCGAGATGGCAAGGTTGGAGGGCGTGCCGCCGAACATGTCGGTCAGCACGATGACGCCCGCCCCGGTATCGACACGGGCAACAGCGTCGACGATGTCGCGGCGACGCTGCTCCATATCGTCGTCGGCACCGATCGCCACGGTTTCGAAATTGTCTTGTGGCCCGACGACATGTTCGACGGCATGTCGGAACTCGGTGGCCAGTTGACCGTGCGTTACAAGCACGAGTCCGATCATTCTTTGGTGGCTCCCGTCATCGCCGCTTCACAGGCGCATTTTATGCTCGCCAGCCAATCCAGGCGGCGGGAGCGCTATCTTGTCGACGCACGGCCCGTTGACAAGCCCAAAATTGCGCAGGCACATGCCATTTTGACGCATTGCAGCAAAAAACCCGGAACGGATCATAGAAAAGGCGCGATCGACAGCCGCGCCATCACGACCGGCAAGGCGGCAGCGACGTTGCGTTCGACCGCATCGATACGCGGCACCCGACAGCCGGCGATGCTGGTGTCGGCATCCTCCTGAAAGCGTGCCGTTTCACCGGCCGGCGTCAGGCGGACATGCAAATCGACGATGGCGGCGGGCTCGAACGGCACCGCTCGCGGCCCGAGCCCAGGCACCTCGACGAGGCCTTCTATGATGGCGGGAGCGCGGCAGAGAAGCCGCCCGGCATGCACCTCGACAAAGAGCTGATCGTCACCGACGAGCCGCGAGAACAGGCCGCGATGGCGACAATGGTCGATGAGCGCCAGCGCCAGCGTCGTCTTGCCCGAACCGGAGGCTCCGGTGACGAGAATGCCGCGCTCGCCGATCAAAACCATTGTCGCGTGAATGTTTTCAGGCTGCACGGCTGGACCAGGCGTGGTTGGGATTCATGCTCTCAGCCTTCGGCCGGCAATGTCACCACAAAGCGTGCGCCCTTGATCTCGCCGGGTTTGGTGCCGGGGATGTTCTCGGCGGTGAGCGTGCCGCCATGGGCCTCGACGATTTGCCTGGATATCGACAGGCCAAGCCCCGAATTCTGGCCGAATGCCTCGCCGGCCGGCCGGTCGGTGTAGAACCGTTCGAAGATGCGGTCGATGTTGTCGGCCCGGATGCCGGGGCCATTGTCGTCGACGGTGACGATGTTGAACTTGCCGGCACGCGCCAGCGACAGGCTGATGTGGCCATGATCCTCGGGAACGAAGGAACGGGCGTTCTCGATCAAATTGGTGATGACCTGGCCGATGCGAAGATCATGCCCGACGACGACGTAGCCTTTGACGCCTTGCGGCAGTTTGGCCGCCTTGAACTCGATCTCGACCGCCTTCTTGTTGCGCGTCGCTTCGCGCGAAACGGCGACCAGATCGGTGATGAATTTCTTCAGGTCGACCGTCCCGGCATCTTCACGCGCGAGCTCCGCGTCCAGGCGCGATGCGTCGGAAATATCGGTGATGAGCCGGTCCAGCCGCCTGACATCGTGCTGGATGATATCCATCAGCCGGCCGCGCGAATCGTCGTTCTTGGCCAGCGGCAAGGTTTCCACCGCGCTGCGCAGCGACGTCAGCGGGTTCTTCAACTCGTGCGAGACATCGGCCGCGAAGCTTTCGATCGCCTCGATGCGGGCGTAGAGCGCGTTGGTCATGTCGCGTATGGCGATCGACAGATTGCCGATCTCGTCCTGGCGGTCGGAAAAATCGGGGATTTCCTCACGGCTCTTGACGCCGCGCCGCACCCGCACCGCCGCCGCCGACAGCCGGCGCAGCGGATTGGCGATGGTGGAGGCA
>NZ_RZQY01000024.1:0-22606 GCF_003998575.1 Mesorhizobium sp. M7A.F.Ca.CA.001.10.2.1
ACATAGGGTATAACGGCCGCAGCGGAGGGCGCCCTTGTCAATTCAGAGGCGAGGTCAATTCAGGGGCGAGCGCGGCGCGAATGAACAAACTTGTCCAGGGAGGAACGGGTGGCAAAAGCATCAAGGACGACGACGGTGAAAGCGGGAGCCAAGGCGCCGTCGAAAGCAGCCGGTACTGCCAAGCCGAAAGCACCCATTGCCAAAGTCGCCACGCCGAAGGCGGCCGCGGCGCCCGTAAGGGCAAGCACAAAGCCGGCGGTGAAAGCCCCGGCCAAGGCCGCGGCCGGAAAGACGGCGCCGGGGAGTAAAGCGGGTGCGGCAAAGCCTGCTGTCAGGCCGGCGTCGAAGGCTGCGGCGGCGGTGAAGGCCCCACCGGCGGCAAGGCCGGCCGCCGCCACCGCCAACCGATTGCCGAAAGCATTGACGGCGCTGGCCGCCGGCTTGCCGGAAAAGCCGTGGCTCAAGAGCTATCCGAAAAACGTGCAGGCGGAGATCGGCGCCCTGCCCTACAGCTCGATCGGCGATTTCCTCGTCGGCGCCTGCAAGCAGTTTTCCGCGCAGCCGGCCTTCACCTGCATGGACAAGTCCATCAGCTACACCGATGTCGAGCGGCTGTCGGCGGCCTTCGGCGCCTACCTGCAATCGAAGGGCCTGCAGAAAGGCGCGCGCGTCGCGCTGATGATGCCGAACGTGCTGCAATACCCGGTGGCGATGATGGCGATCTTGCGCGCCGGCTATGTCGTGGTGAATATCAATCCGCTCTACACGCCGCGCGAGCTCGAACACCAGTTGAAGGATTCCGGTGCGCAAGCCATCGTCATCCTGGAAAACTTCGCCAACACCTTGCAGGCGGTGATCGCGAGGACGGCGGTCAAGCATGTGGTGGTCGCCGCGATGGGCGACATGCTCGGCGGCCTGAAGGGCACCATCGTCAATTTCGTCGTGCGCCGCGTGAAGAAGATGGTGCCGGCATGGTCCTTGCCCGGCCATGTCAAGTTCAATGCCGCCATGAAGGCCGGCGCCGGCATGGGCTTCAAGCCGGCCAAGGTGGAAGCAGACGATGTCGCCTTCCTGCAATATACGGGCGGCACCACGGGCGTGTCGAAGGGCGCCACACTGCTGCACAGAAACGTGCTCGCCAACGTCGCGCAGAACGCGCAGTGGATGGAGGACGCCTACACGATCAAGCCGAAACCGGCGCACCCCAACTTTATCTGCGCGCTGCCGCTCTATCATATTTTCGCGCTGACCGTGAACGCACTGATGGGCATGCAGCAAGGCGCCCGCAATGTGCTCATTCCCAATCCGCGCGACATTCCCGGCTTCGTCAAGGAACTGCAGAAGTATCCGGTGCACATCTTTCCCGGCCTCAACACGCTGTTCAACGCGCTGCTCAACAATGAGGATTTCCGCAAGCTCGACTTCAAGCCGCTGGTGCTGACGTTGGGCGGCGGCATGGCGGTGCAGAAGGGCGTCGCCGAACGCTGGAAGACGCTGACCGGTTGTTCGGTCACCGAAGGCTACGGCCTCTCGGAAACCTCGCCGGTCGCCACCGCCAACAAGTTCACCGCCGGCGACTTCACCGGCACCATCGGCCTGCCGCTGCCCTCGACCGAGATCGCCATCCGCGACGACGACGGCAACAATTTGCCGCTCGGCGAGGTCGGCGAGGTCTGCATCCGAGGACCGCAGGTGATGGCGGGCTACTGGAACCGGCCCGATGAGACCGCCAAGGTGATGACCAAGGATGGCTACTTCAAATCCGGCGACATGGGCTTCATGGACGAGCGCGGCTACACCAAGATCGTCGACCGCAAGAAGGACATGATCCTGGTTTCGGGCTTCAATGTCTATCCGAACGAGCTCGAGGAAGTCGTGGCCATGCATCCGGGCGTGCTCGAAGTGGCGGCGGTCGGCGTGCCGGACGAGCATTCGGGCGAGGTGCCGAAACTGTTCGTGGTCAAGAAGGATCCGGCGCTGACCGCAGAGACGCTCACCGCCTTCTGCCGCGAGAACCTGACCGGCTACAAGCGGCCCAAATACATAGAATTCAGGACCGAGCTGCCGAAGACGCCGGTCGGCAAGATCCTGCGGCGAGCACTGCGCGAATAGTGGACGGCGATCTTGCCGACAACGATGCTCTGGATCGATGCTCACGCCTCGACCCGGCAACCTTCATCAAGGCGAACATGCGCCTTGTCCCCGTGCCTGCGCTTCCAGAAATCCAGTTTTATACAGCTCACCCCGGCAGCGGATTGAGGCGGCTCGTCGAGCCCGAAGACGATGCGGAAGACGCGCCGGAGCCACAACCGCCCTACTGGGCCTATGCATGGGCCGGCGGCACCGTGCTCGCACGCTATGTCCTTGACCATCCAACAACCGTGGCGGGACGCCGCGTGCTCGACCTTGGTGCCGGCTCCGGCCTTGTCGGCATCGCCGCAGCTAAGGCTGGGGCACGCGAAGTGATCGCCGCCGAGATCGACCGCAACGGCGTTGCCGCTCTTGAGCTCAACGCGGTCGCCAACGGCGTTGCCATCACAATAATAGGCGAAGACATCACCGCCGGCCCGCCGCCGGCAGTTGACCTCGTGCTCGCAGGCGATGTTTTCTACGGGTGCGACGTTGCTTTACGCATCACCCCGTTCCTCGATCGCTGCCTGGCAGCCGGCATCGACGTGCTGGTCGGCGATCCCCGTCGCAACGATCTGCCGCTGTCCCGACTGCGGTTGCTCGCCGAATACCAGGTGCCGGATTTCGGCGACGCGAAGGGTGCTGCGACCAAGCCGAGCGGTGTCTTTTCGTTTGAGGCGGAAGAGCGCTGACGCTGAGATCAATCCCAGTCACTCGGAATGGCCGGGTTCGACCTCGTTCCGGACCTTTGTCAGGTGAGTACGACTGCCAGAAGGCAGCCATACAGAGCTGACATTCGGCGGCGCAAAATTGGGGTATGATCCAAGGCGCGTTATTCGGGCGTCGTAGGGTGGCTCGGCGAGTCGCAAAACGGCGGGATGGCGCGTTGCTGCCATCACCCCGGCAATGTCGATGTTGCGTTGTCTAACGCTCAGTTCTTCAAGGTCCCCGTCTCAAGCTTGGAGTGCCGCATGGTTGGCCCGCAAGAACTCGGCCGCTGTCATCGGCTTGCGGCCCAAGAGTTTCTCGAGATCCCCCGCCGTGCCGCCCCATTCTCCGGCGTTGATGCCTTGCACCCACACAAGCGCGAAGCGGGCGGCCTGCTCGGGCAGACCCGCCGCCACTAAGTGGGCGATGTAATCGTGATCCGAGCCGGAAACAAACGGCACTCGCTTGCCGCTGACATCCGACAGGATCTGTGCGACATCCGCGAAGGACACGGCGGGATCGCCATACAGCGAGTATGTCTTGTATTCATGGCCGTCTTGGCTCAGCACAATGGCATGCGCCTCTGCTAGGTCGTCACGGCTGGCATAGCCCGCCTTGCCCGCACCAGCCGGCACGTGAACCCCGGTCTCCAGGGCGTTTCCGCCGATGTAGAATGGGATGCTCTCGATAAAGGGCGGATGACGGACGAGCGTGTAGGCTAGGCCGGACGCCTTCAGTTTTTCCTCGACGAACAGATCCTGCTCGGTGATATCCGACAAGGTGAAGGCGGATCCTGCTTCGTGGATGATCGGCATATAGACGATGCGCTTAACGCCCGCCTGCCGAGCTGCGCTAATGGCATTTTGGTGCTGGGTATTGCGATCGGTAAAGGCCGTGGCGGATACGAGCATTAGCTTATCAATGCCCTCGAACGCGCGCACCAGTCCGTCATAGTCGAGATAGTCGCCTTGGCGGATCTCAATCCTATCGGCCGCCAGATCGGCCGCCTTGGCGGGATCGCGGGCCAGGCCGACGAGATCGCTGGCGGGCAACCGCTTCAGGAGATGTTGGAGAGTTTTTCGGCCGATATTGCCGGTTGCGCCGGTTACGAGGATCTTGGCCATGGTGATTTCCTTTGGGCTTTTGCACATCGACACCGTCGTCCGATCCAGGTAAGTCAGAACAGACCTGCAAACCAGTACCGACTATTTGGTAAGTGCCAAAATTCGGAGATCGACGTGACCGAGACAAATTTCCAATGCGGCCTGGAAGCGGTTCTTGCCATCCTTGGAGGCAAGTGGAAGCCGCTTGTCGTCTATCATCTGGCCAGCGGGCCCAAACGCACCGGTCAACTCCGCAGGCTCGTTACCAACGTGAGCGAGAAAATGCTGATCCAGCACCTGAAAGAACTGACGGATGATGGCGTTATTCGTCGCATTGACTTTCAGACGGTGCCGCCGCACGTCGAGTATGAACTAACCGACTTTGGTCAAAGCCTGGCCGGAGTACTCGCGCCCTTGTGCGAATGGGGAACTCATCATACGTCCGAGGTAGCCCTGATCGTGCAAAATCGATCGCGCCCTTCTGCAGGTGCGTAGCGGTCCCAAATCTGGCGGTGGACCAAGGTCCGCCTTTGAGGGAACAGCCCGTCTCCTTTCCACCAATCTCAGCCGTGGGCGGGAAAGCCCAAGTTGATTTGCCCGGCCTCCGCCGTCAGATCGTCTCCTTGACCCGCGCCGAGAGAAAATCCGGCAGGTCGGCGACCGAATCCAGGACCACATCGGCAATGCCGGCCAGCGATTCGCGGGTGCCGGTGCCGGAGAGCACGCCGACTGCCAGCCCGCAGCCGCCGGCACGCGCCATTTCGAGGTCGTGCCTGTTGTCGCCGACCATGGCGATCTCCGCCGGCCTGAGGCCGGTGAGGTCGCTGAAAGCCAGGATGGTGTCGGGCGCCGGCTTCGGATTGGCCACCGCGTCGTAGCCATAGGCCGCGTCGAACAATTGGGCGACGCCGAGCGTCACCAGCGTCTTTTCCGCTCCGCTGGTCGAATCATTGGTGGCGACGCCAAGCCGGTAGGATTTCCTGTGCAAGGCCGTCAACGTGTCGACGATGCCCGGCAGCGCCACGGCCATCGCCGAGCCCTGCACAGAGGTGATCTCGTTGAAGCGGGCAACCGCAAGCATCTGGTCCTCGTTGGACAGGCGCGGAAACCACAATTCGACGACGTCGAGATTGGTGCCGGACGCAAAGATCGAGTCGGGCTTGAAGCGTTTGTTGGCGAAATCGAAGCCGGCGGCGGCCAGCAGCCTGTCGGCTTTCCAGCGATCGCCCTCGGACGCATCCATGGCCATGAAGTCGGCAACGCCGAGCCAGGTGGCGTTGAAGTCGACAAGCGTGCCGTCCTTGTCGAACAATATTCCCTTGATGTCTGCCAAACTTTTCACTCCGAGCCACGCAAATGGTGGATGAATCCCACAAGGCCAGCGGTCGATGCATCCCGCTTGGCGGCACTTTCCTTGCCCTCCACGACAGGCAGAAGGCCGGTGGCCAGTTCCTTGCCGAGCTCGACGCCCCACTGGTCGAAGGAGTTGATGTCGAACAGCGTGCCCTCGACGAAGACGCGGTGCTCGTAGAGCGCGATCAGCCGGCCGAAGGTGCGTGGGTCGAGTTTGCGGTAGAGGATGGTCAGCGAGGGCCGGTTGCCCGAGAAGACGCGGTGCGGCGCTATCTTGTCGACCTCGGCCGGCTTCATGCCCTTGGCCAGCATCTGGGCGCGGGCTTCGTCCAGCGTGCGGCCCTTCATCAGCGCTTCCGACTGCGCCAGGCAGTTGGCGAGCAGCAGATCGTGCTGATGTTTGAGTTCCGGCTCGTGGCCGACCGCCGCGGCGAGGAACTCGACCGGGATGAAATCGGTGCCCTGGTGCAGCAGCTGGAAGAAGGCATGCTGGCCGTTGGTGCCGGGCTCGCCCCAGACCAGCGGTCCGGTCGGCGTCGTCACCTCTGTGCCTTCGAGGGTGACGCTCTTGCCGTTCGATTCCATGTCGAGCTGCTGCAGATAGGCCGGCAGCCTGGACAGGCGCTGGTCATACGGGATGACGGCGCGCGCCGGGTAGCCGCAGATGACGCGATGCCACCAGCCAACCAGTCCAAGCAGCGCCGGCAGGTTCTCCTGCACCGGCGCGGTGCGGAAATGCTCGTCCATCTCGTGCGCGCCATCGAGGAAGGCGCGAAAATTCCGCGGACCGACAGCAATCATCACCGGCAGGCCGATGGCGCCCCACAGCGAATAGCGGCCGCCGACCCAATCCCAGAAGCCGAAGACGCGATCCGGCGCGATGCCGAACCGGGCCACCAGGTCGAGCGCGGTGGAGACGGCGGCGAAATGCTTGCCGACCGCTTCCTTACCCAGTGCTTCTTGCACCCATTTCCGAGCGGTTTCGGCATTGGTCATCGTTTCGACGGTGGTGAAGGTCTTGGAAGCGATGATGAAAAGCGTGGTTTCGGCGGAGAGGCCCTTCAGCGTGTCGTGGATATGGGCGCCATCGATGTTGGAGACGTAGTGGGCGCGCGGCCCGTCATGATAGGGCGCCAGCGCCAGCGTCGCCATGGCCGGGCCGAGATCGGAACCGCCGATGCCGATGTTGACGATGTCGGTGATCTTCTTGCCGGTGGCGCCGGCCGCCTTGCCCGAGCGCACGGCATCGGCAAAGGCGCCCATGGCGTCGAGCACGGCGATGACGTCAGCCTTGACGTCCTGGCCATCGACGGTGACGCCCTTGCCGGTCAGGTTGCGCAGCGCCGTGTGCAGCACGGCACGGTCCTCGGTGACGTTGATCTTCTTGCCGGCGAACATAGCGGCGCGGCGGCCTTCGAGATCGGCGGCCTGGGCGAGCTTTTCCAGCAGCTCCATGGTGGTCGCGTCGACCGCGCATTTCGACCAGTCGAGCAGCAGATCGCCGTCGGTGACGGAGAATTCCACGAACCGCTTGGGATCGGCGGCGAAGGCCTGGCGCATGCTGGCGGGCGCCGCCGCGCGGTGGTCACGCAAGGCGGCGAGCTGTTTTTGAAAGGACGATTGATCCACTGCCAAACTCCGAGACCTCGAGCCATCATTACGGACCGGATGTTTCCGGCGCGTGTCGTCGCGACAATCTATCGGGCCGAACTCCACCCGTTTCAATGCGCAGCGATGACGCACACCGTCACCCCAGCGATGACGCAGACGTCACGCGGCGATGACGCAGACGTCACGTACGGTGTCATCGCCGGGATGAGGCGCCGCGTCACCCCAGGATGGCGCAACGCGGCATCAAAAGGACGTGAAGGATCACTGGCATAAATCCCAACGATCAGAAAAATTGATTGGCGCAACCCCTTGTGCCACGGTTACGTTCGGCTGGTCCAGCCAAGCGAAAAAGGCTGGCCATCGAGGAAATCTCCCATGCCACAGCGAAACGACACGGCGATATGGTCCGGCCTGTTCCGGATTTCGGCTGAATCCGGCCAAACCCTGCAGGCGCAGATCCGCCAAGCCATCGTAGCCGCCATTCTCGACCGCCAGATCGCCGCTTCGATGCCGCTTCCTTCCTGCCGGATCCTGGCCGAAAAACTTGGCGTGGCTCGCGGAACCGTGGTGCTGGCGTTCCAGCAGCTCGTCGACCAGGGTTTCCTGGTGGCGCGCGAGCGGCGTGGACATTTCGTCAATCCCGATGTGCTGGCGACACCGGCCAAGCCGCACCAGAAGGCGCCCGACCAGGCCAACGAGATCGACTGGAAGGCACGCCGCAAGATCGCCGCCAGCGACATGCCGCCGCCGGCCAAGCACGAGAACTGGATCAAGTCGTCCTATCCCTTCGTCTACGGGCAGTTCGACCCGGCGCTGTTCCCGACCGCCGAGTGGCGCGAGTGCAACCGCATGGCGCTTGCCGTGCTGGAAATCCGTAACTGGGCGTCCGACATGGTCGACCGTGACGATCCGCTGCTGATCGAGCAGATCCAGGCGCGGCTCCTGCCCCGGCGCGGCATCTTCGCCAATCCGGACGAGATCATCGTCACGCTGGGCGCTCAGAACGCGCTCTACATGCTGGCGACGCTGCTGATGTCCAAAGGCTCCAAGGTGGCGATGGAAGACCCAGGCTATCCCGACGCCCGCTCGATCTTCCGCCTTGCGGGCGCTGAGATACAGCCGGTGCCGGTCGACCAGTCCGGCATCGTAACTACTTCTATTGCCAACGATTCCGGGTTCGTCTTCGTCACGCCAAGCCATCATTGCCCGACCATGGTGCCGTTGTCGGCGGAGCGGCGGCAGGATCTTCTGGCGCGCGCCAACCGCTACAACCAGATCATCATCGAGGACGGCTATGACAGCCAGCTTCTCGACGAGGCACCGCAGCAAGCGCTGAAGAGCCTCGATCGCTCCGGCCGCGTCGTCTATGTCGGCTCGATGTCCAAGACGCTGGCTCCGGGCCTGCGGCTCGGCTACATCGTGGCGTCCGCCGGACTGATCGCGGAGCTCAGGGCGCTGCGCCGCTTCATGCTGCGTCACCCGCCGGCCAACAATCAGCGCGCCGTAGCGCTATTCCTGTCGCTCGGCCACCACGAGGCGCTGGTGCGGCGGCTGTCTTCAGCCTTCGACGAGCGGCGCAAGCGGCTGGTCCATGCGATTTCCGCCTTCCTGCCGGAATGGCGTTCGACCGATTCGGCCGGCGGCACGTCGCTGTGGCTCGAAGGGCCGCGCGGCACCGATTCGCGCGGGCTGGCCGAGGCAGCCGCCTCGCGCAGCGTCATCATCGAGCCAGGCGACCGTTTCTTCGATCGCACTGAAAAGCCTTCGCGTTTCATGCGGCTGGGCATCTCGTCGATCGCACTGCAGCACATCGAGCCAGGCATTCGCGAACTGGCCACGGCCGCCGGACGCAGACCCGCGGCCGCCTGATCCATCGTCGATCTCTCGTGACCGGAGCCGTTCGCAGCGGCTCCGGTATTTTAGCTCTGGCACATGGAACTGGGCCAGCTGGCCCATAGGATGGGCCAGTGCCAGCGGCATAGTCGGCGTCAGGGGAAGAAGCAGGCCGATGGTGGATCAACCGCCACGAGTTCCTGCCGACGAAGGTGGAGTGCTTCCATGCCAGTGGCTGTCGAACAGCAGGACACGCCGGCGAACCGTCGTCCGCAGCGCTCCGGTCTTCGCGAAACAGGACATGCCATGCGATCATCTCCCCTGGTGGAGGATACCAGACCACAGCACAAGGCCATCGAGGGCGGCGGCTACGGGCCGCTGCGCGGGGATGACCGCGAGCGTATCCACGAGGGCGTGCTGACGCTTTTGGAGACAGTGGGTTTCGCCAACGCCATTCCTTCCTGCATAAAGGTGCTGACCAAGGTGGGGGCGGTCCACGGCGACGATGGCCGGGTCCGCTTTCCGCGCGCGCTCGTGCTCGACACCATCAAGCGAGCGGCACGACATTTCACGCTTCATGGCCAGGACCCCAGGCACGACATGGTGGTCCAGGGCAAGCGCGTGCACTACGGCACGGCAGGCATCGCCGTGCACCTAGTGGATCTGGAGAAGCGCGAGTACCGCGAGTCCAAGCTGCAGGATATTTATGATGCCGCCCGCATCGTCGACGGGCTGGACAACATCCATTTCTTCCAGCGGCCGATGGTGGCGCGCGACATCGCCGATCCGCTCGAGATGGATTTCAACACGCTTTATGCCTGTGTGATGGGAACATCGAAGCACGTCGGAACATCCTTCACCGTGCGTGAGAACGTGAAGCCTGCGCTTGAAATGCTGTACGCCATCGCCGGCGGCGAGGAGAATTTCCGTGCCCGGCCGTTCGTTTCCAACTCCAACTCATTCGTCGTGCCGCCAATGAAGTTCGCCGAGGATGCCTGCGGCGTGCTTGAGGCCTGCGTCGAAGGCGGCATCCCGATCCTGCTGCTGTCGACCGGCCAGTCCGGCACCACGGCACCCGCGGCGATGGCCGGCGCCGTCGTGCAAGCAGTGGCCGAAGTGCTGGCCGGCCTGGTCTATGTCAACGCGCTCAAGCCCGGCCATCCGGCGATCTTCGGCGCATGGCCGTTCATGTCGGACCTGCGCACCGGCGCCATGGCGGGCGGGTCGGCCGAGCAGTCGGTAGCAACGGCGGCCTGTGCCCAGATGGCGCAATTCTACGACCTGCCCGGTGGCTCCGCCGCCGGCATGACGGATTCGAAATTGCCCGATATTCAGTCCGGCTACGAAAAGGGCATCACCAATGTGATGGCCGGCCTCTCCGGCCTCAACCTCGTCTACGAGGCGGCCGGCATGCATGCCTCGCTGCTCGGCTTCTGCCTGGAAAGCCTGGTCATCGACAACGACATGCTCGGTCATTGCCTGGGCTGCGCGCGTGGCATCGACGTGACTGACGAGGCCCTGTCGATCGACAGCATCGCCGAGGTCTGCCTCAAGGGTCCGGGCCACTATCTCGACAACGAACAAACGCTCAAGCTGATGCAGACCGAGCACTTCTATCCCGCCCTCGGCGATCGTTCCTCGCCGAAGGAATGGAACGAAAAAGGCCGGCCTGATATATTGCTGCGTGCGATCACCGAGAAGAAACGCATTCTTGCCGAGCGATTTCCGCGCCACGTGCCAAAACAGGTCGACGACAGATTGCGTGCCCGCTTCGGCAACCTGATCCACCTGCCGCGCACGCAAATGGGCGCCTGACCGGAGACGAGTTCGTGCAGCCATACAGCCACCACCCGGAACCAATTCAGAACGGAAAACCGCTTCACACTTTTCCTGGAATTGCGCTCTTCGTTTGACGCAATTCCGAACAGAAAACCGCTTCACACTTTTCCTGGAATTGCTCCGGGACCAACCATCGGGCAGAACGACAAATGAGTGTGCATCCTATCCAGCAAGCACCCACCGACGGCGACGCGATCGATCGGCTGGTGGCATCTCATCGGCCAGGTCACGGCCTGGTGCGTGCCTTCTATCATGATCCGGCGATCTTCGAGCGCGACATGGAACGTGTCTTTCGCCGCCACTGGCATTGCCTGGCGCATGCCAGCGTTATCCCGAACCCCGGCGATTTCGAGCTGTTCAAGCTGGGCGACGAGGCGGTCATCCTGACACGCGGCATGGATGGCACCGTGCATGCCATGCTCAATGTCTGCCGCCACCGTGGTGCCGAGGTCTGCACCAAGGAGAAGGGCAATGCGAAGATGTTCGTGTGCCCCTACCACGCATGGGCCTATTCCAATGACGGATCCTTGCGTGCCGCGCGCCTGATGCCAAAGGATTTCGACCGCTCGGCGCACGGGCTGAAGAAGCTTCATGTCCGCGTCGCTTCCGGGCTGGTCTTCATTTCCTTCGCCGAGACGCCGCTCGATTTCGATCCGATCGAACAGTCGCTGCGCACGAGCTGCGGCCAATATGGCTGGGGCGACGCCAAGGTGGCGTATCGTCAGTCCTATCCGCTCGACGCCAACTGGAAGCTCGCCGTCGAGAACTATGTCGAATGTTACCATTGCGGGCCGGCGCATCCGGAATATTCGCAGACGCATGCGCTGGAAAAACCGGCCGAGATGATCGAGCAGCTCAATGCCGCGATGGAGCAACGCACCTGCGCGCTCGGCATCGAGATCGGCAGCGCCAACCGCTGGCAGAACTCGGCCGCCGGACAGGAGGCGATCCACACTTTCCGCTATGCGCTCTATGACGGCGTTTCCAGCGGCAGCAAGGACGGCTCGCCGGTCGCGCCGCTGATGGGCCGTTTCACCGACTATGATGGTGGCGTGACATCGATCCATCTTGGCGGTACGACCTTTCTCGTCTGTTATCCCGATCACGGCATGATCTATCGTTTCATCCCGAAAACAGCTGGTACCTGTGAGATGGAGCTGATCTGGCTGGTGCGCGGCGACGCGGTCGAGGGCCAGGACTACGATCTGGAGAAGCTGACCTGGCTGTGGAAGGTCACCACCGAAGAGGACAAGAAGATCATCGAGCACACCGCGCGCGGCGTGCGCTCGCACTATTTCGTGCCCGGACCGATCGCGCCGATGGAATACAACGAACTGCGCTACATCGGCTGGTATCTCGAGGAGATCAGCCGGGCCTGATCGGCTCGGCTGCCGCGGGGGATCAAGCAGATCTTGCCTTTCGCGTCATTCCGCGCTGAGCCCGTATCGGTCGACGACTTCAGCGTTGATGAGCTTGGCATGCAGCGTCATCAGCACGATCTGCGCGTCGAGGCTGTCGCCGGTTTCAAGCGCCGCCTCGATGCGACGCTCGGCTTCCAGCGTCCGATCATGGCCATTGGCTTGCTCGAAGGTTTCCGGACCCGCGATGCAATAGCTGCATAATTGTGCCACCGACGCATAGGTGCCCGGCGGCGGCTCGTCGGGCCAGCGATCCTTCATCAGGTTGACGATGGTAAGCTTCACGCCCTCCGGCACAAGGGCTGGATGCAGATCGGCGCCGCGCAATGCATCGTCGAGCTGCCTCAAGTCGCCCGAACGGCCGAACATTCCGAGGAAGCCGAGGGAAGAGCGCCGTCCGGCCATGATGTTTCCTTCCGTTTCCAGCCCACTTAGGTGGTGGGCAAGCGGATTACAAAGGCGGTGCTGTCTAACCAGCCGCCGCCAGCAAGACCCCTGCAAGGGCGGATAGCGCGAGTGTCGGCAGCATGCCGACTTTCAGCTTCAGGATGGCGACCATCGCGGCCACGGATAGCAAGGCCGCACGCCAGTCGATGGACGAAAGCACCGGCACGTTCATGCCAAGCCCCGTCGCGTGCACCTCACGGAAGATGACATGCAAAGCAAACCATAGGGCCAGATTCATGATCACCCCGACAATTGCGGCGGTGATCGCGCCCAGTGCGGCCGACAATGCCTTGTTGCCGCGCAAGGCCTCGATGTAGGGCGCCCCGAGGAATATCCAGAAAAAGCAGGGCGTGAACGTCACCCACAAGGTGAGCAGCGCCCCCAGCGATCCGGCAAGCAACGGGTCGAGCGAGCCGGAATGGCGGAACGCGGCGATGAAGCCGACGAACTGCAGCACCAGGATGAGCGGTCCTGGCGTCGTTTCTGCAAGTCCAAGACCGTCCACCATTTCACCCGGCGCCAGCCAGCCGAAGGACTGGACGGCTGCCTGCGCGACATAGGCGAGCACCGCGTAGGCGCCACCGAAGGTGACGACAGCCATCAGGCTGAAGAACCGGCCTATCTCGGTCCAGACGCTTGCGGAGCCGGTGAACCACCAGATCAAAAGAACAGGCCCGAGCCAGATCGGCAGCCAGATGGCGAGGGTGCGCGGCGCGTGCCATTTGGTAGGTTTGACATGGGCCAGTTCGCCACGCTCGAACATCAGG
This sequence comes from Mesorhizobium sp. M7A.F.Ca.CA.001.10.2.1, assembly GCF_003998575.1. Taxonomy (NCBI): domain Bacteria; kingdom Pseudomonadati; phylum Pseudomonadota; class Alphaproteobacteria; order Hyphomicrobiales; family Phyllobacteriaceae; genus Mesorhizobium; species Mesorhizobium sp. M7A.F.Ca.CA.001.10.2.1. The sequence goes on from NZ_RZQY01000024.1 coordinate 13,210, forward strand.
TCGACCGCTCCCTTGGAGTCGGCAACACCGTCTTTGCCATGGGCCGAGCCGGAAAACAGGCCGGGAGCAACGCGGTCCCCCAGCCATCCCGTCAGGCCGGCGAGAAGGACGATGAGCGGAAACGGCACATTCAACGCATAGATGGCAATGAACGCCGCGACCGCGATCGACACCATGACCCGGTTCTTGAGGGCGCGTCGCCCGATCCGGATCACCGCCTCGATGACAATGGCGAGCACCGCCGCCTTCACCCCGAAAAACAGCGCCGCGACGAGCGGCATGTCGCCATAGAGGACGTACAGGCTGCTCAAGGCGAGCATGACGAGCGCGCCCGGCACGACGAACAGGATGCCGGCAACAAGGCCACCGGCCGTCCTGTGCAGCAGCCAACCGATGTAGATGGCGAGTTGCTGGGCTTCCGGGCCAGGCAGCAGCATGCAGTAATTCAACGCATGCAGGAAACGCCGTTCCCCGATCCAGCGCCGCTCCTCGACCAGTTCCTTGTGCATCAGCGCGATCTGCCCGGCCGGACCGCCAAAGCTGAGCAATCCGATTTTCGCCCAGACCTTCGTGGCTTCCGCGAAGGTCGGCGCAGCCGGCGGCTCGACGGTCACCGCCTTATTGTCGGGGACAAGAATGGTCATGATGGTTTACCTGCAGCGGGCCAGTTGTGCGTTTCTTCGGTGGCGTCGCGACACCAGCGGAAGAACGCGTCGTAGAGCAGCATGCCTGCTTCCAGTTGTTCCAAATCGTCGCGGTACATACGCGACAGACCGAGCGAGGCAGCCAGAAAACCGGCCGCCTGGGGCACCAGGTCGAGGCTTGCGGTGTCGGCCGCGCGCACGATCAACGCCAGGCGATCGAGCGCCCCGGATTCCAACCCGAACTCCTCGATCATCGTGTCGAAGGTGCAGCGTTCGCCGCGATGGCTCCAGAACACATTGTCGATGTCGAACGGCACGGCCTGAAAGCGGTCGGCAACAGCCAATACTTCAGCGGGTTCGACAAACAGGAACACCGCGTCGGGGTCGAGGAAACGCCGGATCAGCCATGGGCAAGCGATGCGGTCGACCTTCGGGCGGGATCGCGTCACCCAGACGGTGGCGCCCTTTTCATTGCGTGGCGGCAACTTGGCGGTGCGGACCAGAAGCCCCCCGGCATCGCGCCAGGCCTCAAAGCCGCCTTCAAGGGATTCGGCTGATATCCCCTCATGGCGCATCCATGCGACGACGCCTTGCGAGAGCTTTTGCCCCTTCTGACAGACGACGGCCACCGGCTTGTCGGCAAACTCGGCCGCCCAGGTCGAAACGGTTTTGAAATCGCGCCGGCACGAGGCCGGCAACAGGCGCGGATCGGCTTCGAAATCTTCTTCGATGCGAACATCGATGATGACAGGTGCACCCGGCAGACCTATGAGCCGGGACAATTGCGGTACGGTGATAGCGGTTGTTGACGGCATGGCGTCCACCTCCTGAAAAGAGAAGCTTGGACGCGAACGTTGGGCTGACGCCTCACGGGGTCGTCGCGATGCACCCCTTGTCATGATGGTGGATTTGTTGGGCGCGCTTGTCAAGGACGGTGACCGTTCTCGACCTACCCGGCCAGGATAACCGGAAAACCGATGGCGGCCTGATTTGATCAAGCCGCCATCCGTCGATTCAGTATCAATGATTGTCTCTGGGGACACCGCTGGTGTGCGCGACATCCTGGTATTTCACCGCCGGCTTCAGCACCATCCCCTCCGAGAACTGCGCGACCATGCCGCGCTGGATCTCCTGCCAGGGTGTCTGGTGCTTGGGATAGTGGAAGCCGCCATTGTTCTGCAACTCGGCGCGGCGCCGGGTGATCTCGTCGTCGGTGACGAGGATGTCGGCCGTACCCTTGCGCAAGTCGATGCGGACACGATCGCCCGTCTTGAGCAGCGCCAGTCCGCCGCCAATCGCCGCTTCCGGCGAGGCGTTGAGGATCGAGGGCGAACCCGACGTGCCCGACTGGCGGCCGTCACCGATGCAAGCGAGCGCGTGGATGCCCTTCTTGATGAGATAGGCCGGCGGCTGCATGTTGACGACCTCGGCACCGCCGGGATAGCCGACCGGGCCAGCGCCGCGCATGAACAGGATGGTGTGTTCGTCGATGCCTTGCGCCGGGTCGTCGATGCGGGCGTGGTAATCCTCCGGCCCGTCGAAAACCATGGCGTTACCTTCGAAAGCCTCGGGATCCTTGGGGTTGGAGAGATAGCGTTCGCGGAATTCCGGCGAGATGCCGCTGGTCTTCATGATCGCCGAATCGAACAGATTGCCCCGAAGATTGATGAAGCCGGCATTGGCCTTCAGCGGCTTGGCGACAGAGCGGATGACGTCGGGATTTTCGTTGGCAACGCCCTCGCTGTTCTCACCGATCGACTTGCCGTTGACGGTGCGCGCGCCGGGATGCGGCAACAGCCCGCCCTTCATCAGTTCGGCGATGACCGCCGGCACGCCGCCGGCATGATGGTAGTCCTCGCCGAGATATTCGCCCGTCGGCTGCAAATTGACCAGCAGCGGCACATTGAGGCCGACCGTCTGCCAGTCGTCATTGTCGAGCTTGACTCCAAGGTGACGGGCGATGGCGTTGAGATGGATAGGCGCGTTGGTCGAGCCGCCAATGGCCGAATTGACGACGATGGCGTTCTCGAAAGCCTCTCTCGTCATGATGTCGGACGGCTTCAGATCCTCATGCACCATCTCGACGATGCGTTTTCCGGTCTCATAGGAAATCTGGCCGCGCTCGCGGTAGGGCGCGGGAATGGCGGCCGAGCCCGGCAACTGCATGCCAAGCGCCTCGGCCAGCGAGTTCATCGTGGTGGCGGTGCCCATGGTGTTGCAATAGCCGGTGGACGGCGCCGACGAGGCGACGATATCCATGAACTCGTCATAATCGATCTCGCCGGCCGACAGGCGCTGGCGTGATTCCCAGACGATGGTGCCGGAGCCGGTGCGCTTGCCCTTGTGCCAGCCATTGAGCATCGGGCCGACCGACAGGGCGATCGCCGGGATGTTGACGGTGGCCGCCGCCATCAGCAGGGCCGGTGTCGTCTTGTCGCAACCGATGGTCAGCACGACGCCATCGAGCGGATAGCCGTAGAGCACCTCGACAAGGCTGAGATAGGCAAGGTTGCGGTCAAGTGCCGCGGTCGGGCGCTTGCCGGTCTCCTGGATCGGATGGCAAGGAAACTCGAAGGGAATGCCGCCCATCGAGACGATGCCTTCGCGCACACGCTTGGCGAGTTCGATATGGTGACGGTTGCAAGGCGACAGATCCGAGCCGGTCTGGGCGATGCCGATCAGCGGCTTGCCGGACATCAGTTCGGCGCGCGTCAGGCCGTAATTGAGATAGCGTTCGAGATAGAGCGCCGTCATGCCCGGATTGTCGGGATTGTCGAACCACTCCTGCGAGCGAAATTTTTTCTTATGGGTGGGGGCGCCTGCCATCATGGTCTCCGTATTTGTAAGACAAATCGATATGGCAACGCGCGGGAGCAGGCAAGAGGGCGTGCGGTCGCAACCGGACTTTGGTGCGATAGACACGCACCGAGCCGTGCGTTACGGGTTCGGGCAGTCTTGTCCGGGAGGTTTTCATGGCTTTGGTGATCGAAGGCGAGGAGCGCATTGCCGCACCGCTGCAAAAAGTGTGGGAAGCGCTGAACGATCCCGAGGTCTTGAAGGCGACCATTCCCGGCTGCCAGAGCCTGGAGATGAAGTCGCCGACCGAGATGGCGGCAACCGTGGTGGTGAAGATCGGACCGATCAAGGCGACGTTCAACGGCGAAGTGACGCTGAAGAACCTGAAGCCGCCGCACTCCTACACCATCCAGGGCGAAGGCAAGGGCGGCATTGCAGGCTTCGCCAAGGGGGGCGCCGACGTGACGCTGACGGCGGATGGACCCGACGCCACGATATTGAACTACGCGGCCAAGGCCGATGTCGGGGGCAAGATCGCACAGCTTGGCAGCCGCCTGATCGAATCGACCTCGAAGAAACTGGCTGGACAGTTTTTTTCCAGCTTTGGCGAGAAGGTCGGCGCGGCCTAGGCTGCAGCACGGCGGCGCCTGCTATTCAAACACAATACTCGGCACGGCAGCAGCAGCCGCACCACGCTCTTCGTTGACCCGGTCCCAGACCTTCGAGGCGATGTCGCGGTAGATTTTCGCTTCGGGGCCATCGGGCTTGGAGACGACAACCGGCGTGCCGGCATCCGAGCTTTCGCGAATGCCCATTTCGAGCGGCACCTCACCGAGGAAGGTGACGCCGAGGCGCTCGGCCTCGCGGCGGGCGCCGCCATGGCCAAAGATGTCGTAGCGCTTGCCGGTGTCCGGGGCGATGAAATAGCTCATGTTCTCGACGATGCCGAGCAACGGGACGTCGACCTTCTTGAACATGTTGAGGCCTTTTCGCGCGTCGATCAGGGCCAGGTCCTGTGGCGTCGAGACGATGACAGCACCAGCCAGCGGCACCTGCTGGGCCATGGTCAACTGCGCGTCGCCAGTGCCGGGCGGCATGTCGACGACGAGCACGTCGAGACGGCCCCATTCGACCTCGCGCAGCATCTGCGTCAGCGCCGACATCACCATCGGGCCGCGCCAGATCATCGGCGTTTCCTCGTCGACGAGGAAACCCATGGACATTACCTTCAGGCCGTAATTCTCCATCGGTTTCAGGATCTTGCCGTCGACGGTCTGCGGCCGGCCGTGGATGTTGAGCAGCCTGGGCATGGACGGTCCGTAGATGTCGGCATCCAGCACGCCGACGCGCAGGCCGTTGGCGGCGAGGCCGAGCGCGATGTTGACGGCGGTGGTCGACTTGCCGACGCCGCCCTTGCCGGAAGCAACGGCAATGATCGCCTCGATACCGGGCACGCCACGTTTGCCCGAACTGTGCGAGGCGGGCGCGTGCGGAGCCGCACGCGGCGCGGCGGCAGCGGGCGCAGCCGGCGGAACGGGCCTGGGTGCGGGGCGCGACGGAACCGGCGCCTCCATGCCGCCGCCCCTCTTCTCGGCCGTCAGCGCGACGACCGCGCCGGCGACCCCGGGGATTGTCTTGACGACGCGCTCGGCGGCGGCGCGCAGCGGCTCCATTTCCTGGGCACGAGCGGCGGGAACGGTAATCGAGAAGAAGACCTTCCCGTCGGCGATGAAAATCTCCGAAACCATGCCGAGGTCGACGATGTTGCCGGTGAAATCCGGCCCGTTGACCGTCTTCAGACGCTCGGTGACGATTTCCTTGGTGACGGACATGGCAGTTTTTCCTTACGCAGCTTGCGCCTGAGATGCAGCTTGCACCTGAGATAATGCAGTTTCCGGACAGAACCAAGCCGTGGAGCAATGGCTGCCTTGGCGTGCCTGGAAAAGCGGCGGGTCCTGTCGGATTTCATCCGCGCCAAACGTCTTCCAGATAATCGAGCGCCGATGCGGCCAACAATCAGGTCGAGCGACAGTCGTCAAACGATCGCGGCGACCTATTTCGGTGACCAGCACGGGGTCGACAACCAGGAAAGGAGACCATCATGCTCGCAAACAGCAATGCAACGGCCAATCTCGCGGTGAAGGATCTCGCGAAAGCCAAGGCTTTCTATGAGGGAACGCTTGGCCTGAAACAGGTGCACGATGAGGGCGGCGAACTGATCGTCTACAAAAGCGGCGATACCACCCTCAACGTCTATCATTCTCAATTTGCCGGAACCAACAAGGCGACAGCGGTAACCTGGATGGTTGGCGACGAGATCGGCAACATCGTCAAGGAACTGAAGACGAAGGGCGTCGCCTTCGAGCACTATCAGATGCCGGGCTTGACGCTGGAGGGCGATCTCCACGTCGGTTACGGAATGAAGGTCGCCTGGTTCAAGGACCCGGACGGCAACATCCTGAACCTTGTGGACAGGTAGATTTCTTTACGTCACCTCGCCAGGCCAACCGCCAGGTAGGTGAGCGCCGAAATCAAAGCGGTGGCCGGCAAGGTGACGATCCAGGCAATGACGATGTTGCCGGCAATGCCCCAGCGCACGGCCGAGACGCGGCGGGCGGCGCCGACGCCGATGATGGCGCCAGTGATGGTGTGCGTGGTCGACACGGGAATGCCGAGCCAGGTCGCGGCAAACAGGGTGATCGCCCCGCCGGTCTCGGCGCAAAAACCCTGCATCGGGTTCAGCCGCGTGATCTTCGAGCCCATGGTGTGGACGATGCGCCAGCCGCCGAACAGGGTGCCGAGCGCCAGTGCCGCCTGACAGGTGAGGACAACCCAGAGCGGTACATGGAAAGTCGCGCCGAGCATGCCTTGCGAATAGAGCAGCACGGCAATGATGCCCATGGTCTTCTGCGCGTCATTGCCACCGTGCCCGAGCGAATAGAGCGAGGCGGAAAAGAACTGCATGACGCGGAAGGTACTGTCGACCGCAAAGGGCGTCTGGCGCACGAAGAGCCACGAGACGACGAAAATCAGGATGAGCGCCAGGATAAAGCCGGTCGCTGGCGACAGGACGATTGCCGCAACCGTCTTGCCAAGCCCTGTCCAGACGATGGCGCCCACGCCTGCCTTTGCCACACCGGCACCTACCAGGCCGCCGATCAACGCATGCGAGCTGCTCGACGGGATGCCGGCGATCCAGGTGACGATGTTCCAGACTATGGCGCCGACGAGCGCCGAGAAGATGACCGCCGGGGTGACGATGCTGACATCGACGATACCCTTGCCCACTGTCTCGGCGACGTGGAGGCCGAAGAACATGAAGGCGATGAAGTTGAAGAAAGCCGCCCACAATACCGCGTATTGCGGCCTTAGCACGCGGGTGGAGACGATGGTGGCAATGGAGTTGGCGGCATCGTGCAAGCCGTTGAGAAAGTCGAAGAACAGCGCGACGCCGACGAGGCCGACCAGCACGGGAAAGGCAATGGTGGCTTCCATCACCTAGACATTCTCAATGACGATGCCGCTGATCTCGTTGGCGACGTCCTCGAAGCGGTCGACCACTTTTTCCAGTTGGCCATAAATCTCGCTGCCGATCATGTACGCCATCGGATCGCTGCTGCCGTGCTTCCTGAAGAGATCCTTCAGCCCTTGCTCGTGCAGGTCGTCGGCCCGGCTTTCGACGCGCATCACCTCTTCGGCGATGGCGTTGAGGCGCACCGTGTGCGTCGCGACCTTGTTGAGCAGCGGGATCGCCTCGGCCACCAGCTTGGCGGCGGCGACGATGACGCCACCCATTTCCTGCATCAGCGGATCGAATTCCTTGCGCTCGAACAGCTTCACCGTCTTGACCGTCTTGTGCATCATGTCGATGGCATCATCCATCGACTGGATCAGGTCCTTGATGTCGCCGCGATCGAAAGGCGTGATGAAGGAGCGCCGCACCGCCAGCAGGACTTCCGCGGTGATGTGGTCGGCCTCATCTTCGAGATCGACGATTTTCTGGCACCAGAGGTCGATATCCCTGCCCTGGAGAAGCTGCTCCAGCGCCTCGGCGCCGCCGACCACGGTGCGCGAATGTCGTTCGAACAGGTCGAAGAAGCGATCTTCGCGCGGCAAAAGCTTGCGGAACCAGCCCAGCATGGTCGATCTCCCAGTTTCATCCACATAGCGCCGCATCGCGCCGCGGGAAACAGGTAGCCGGCTTAAAGGTGTGGATGCAGGGCAATTGTGCATCGCGCTTGCGGTGAGGCGCGATTTCCCCGACCTTGCAGCGAACCACCGGAAAGATCGCATGATCGACAAGCTGGAATTCTTCATCGCGCTCGCCAGGGAGGAGCATTTCGGCCGGGCGGCGGAGGTATGCGGCGTCACCCAGCCGACGCTCTCGGCCGGCATCAAGCAGTTGGAGGGCCAGCTTGGCGTCATGCTGGTCCTGCGCGGCTCACGCTTCCAGGGGCTGACGCCGGAGGGAAAACAGGTGCTGGTGTGGGCACGCCGCATCGTCGGCGACACCAGGACCATGCGCGAGGAAATGCGCGCGGCGCGCCACGGACTTTCGGGCCGTATCCGCATCGCCGCCATTCCGACGGCGCTCGCCATGCTGCCGCGGCTGACGACGCCGTTTCGCGAAAAGCATCCAGGCGTCACCTTTTCGGTGCTGTCGCGGACCTCGATCGAGGTGCTGTCGCTGCTCGGCAATTTCGACATCGATGCCGGCATCACCTATCTCGACAACGAGCCGCTGGGGCGGGTGACCAGCGTGCCGCTCTATGACGAGCGCTACCAACTGATCACCGCGATGGGAAATCCCTATTCCGACCGCGACAAAGTGACATGGGCAGAGCTCTCAAGCCTGCCGCTGTGCCTGTTGACGCCAGACATGCAGAACCGTCGCATCATCGATCAGCATCTGGCCGAAGCCGGCGTGCAGGTGCGACCGACGCTGGAATCCAATTCGATGATCGTGCTGTTTTCGCACATCCGCACCGGCAAATGGTCGTCGATCATGCCGCTCAACCTTGCGGAAACATTCGGCTTTTCCGAGCCGATCCGGGCCATTCCGATTGTCGAGCCGGATGCCAGCCACACGGTCGGCCTGGTGGCGACACCGCGCGAACCGCACACACCTTTGGTCTCGGCGCTGCTGGACGAGGCAATGGCGCTGGCGGACGATTTCCACGCAAACCGTTCCGCTAGACAGAGTTAGCCGAACGGAACGATAGAAAATTTCTATCGTACAACGAAACCGCTTTATTGATTTCAGAGGTTTTCTCTGGTTTCTTAAGCACTTAGCGATAAAGCGGCACGCGCATGTCGTTGTTCCAAAACAGCTTGATGCTTCTGGCCGATATGTATGGGTCGCTACGATAGGGAGGGCGCTGCATGACAATGCAGCCTGCAAGTACCGAGATCACGTCGCGCACGGTCGCGATCATCCAGGAGATGAAGGGCCTCGAAGGCCCGTTGCTGCCGATCCTTCACGGCATCCAGGAAGAGTTCGGCCATGTGCCCAAGGATGCGCTGCCGGTCATCGCCGAGGCGCTGAACATTTCCAGGGCCGAGGTGCACGGCGTCGTCAGCTTCTATCATGATTACCGCAGCCACCCGGCAGGCCGGCATGTGCTGAAGCTCTGCCAGGCGGAATCCTGCCAGTCGATGGGTTCGGACGCCATCGCCGCCAAGCTGAAGCAATTGCTGGGCATCGGCTTCCATGAGACGACCCGCGACGGTTCGGTAACGCTGGAGCCGGTCTATTGTCTCGGCCTGTGCGCCTGTTCGCCCGCCGCTATGCTGGATGGCGAGGTGATCGGGCGGCTCAATGACGAGAAGCTCGACGAGATCGTTGCAGAGGTGCGCTCATGATCCCGCGCATCTACATTCCCGGCGATTCCGGTGCGCTGGCGCTTGGCGCCGAAAAGGTCGCCAAGGCGATCGCCGGCGAACTCGCCGAGCGCGGC
>NZ_RZQY01000250.1:0-7880 GCF_003998575.1 Mesorhizobium sp. M7A.F.Ca.CA.001.10.2.1
TGCTACACCAACACGCAGGCGATGTTCTTCACGCTCGACAACACCTCGATCATCCTGCAGATGCCCGGCAGCAAATTGCATTTCGTCGGCGGCACCGTCGGCGGCGGTTTTGGCGGCAAAGTCGACGTCATCGTCGAGCCGATCGCCATCCTCGGCGCAAAATTAACCGGACGACCAGTCTGTTTTATCTACAGCCGCGAGGAGGAGATGCAGATATCGTCGCCACGCGCGGCCGAAAAGGTCGTCATCAAGGACGGCGTCATGAAGGACGGCCGCATCGTCGCGCGCAAGGTCACTGGCTACACCGATGCCGGCGCCTATTCGCGCCACTCGCCCTATGGCGCGCAGAAGGGCGCGGGGCACTATCCCGGCCCCTACACTATCCCGAACGTCTGGATCGACACCTACTGCGTCTACACCAACCGCACGCCCTCCTCCGCCATGCGCGGCTTCGGCGTCACCATCGGCGATTTCGCGCTGGAGGTGCAGATGGACAAGCTGGCGCGGCTGATCGGCATGGACCCGCTCGAATTCCGCTTCATCAACGCCTATCGCGACGGCGATATGAAAGCGCACCGCCAGCCGACCGAGGGCGCGGCGCTGATCGAATGCATGCAGGAAGCCTCGCGCGCCGCCAACTGGCCGGTGGCGGAGAAATACATGGCGATGTCATCCTACGTGAAGGGAGCTTGAGATGGCGATCAGGCGTGGACGCGGCGTTGCCGCGATCAACTATCCCACCGGCATGAACCTCGGCGGCGACCCGACGCAGGCGCTGGTGCATTCGACGCCGACCGGCAATTTCATGGTGACGCTGTCATCGGTCGATCTCGGCCAGGGCATGAAGCAGATCATGGCGCAGATCTGCGCCGAGACGATCGGCGTGCCGACCGACCGTGTCGTCGTCGACACCGCCGACACCGACACCGGCCCGCACTGCATGGGCACCTTCGCCTCGCGCGGCACACACCGCGCCGGCAACGCCGTCATCCAGGCGGCAAGGGAAGCCCGCCAGGTGATGCTGGAAGTGGCGGCCGAGGAGTTGGAGGTGAATGCATCCGACCTCGAGACCGACGGCCAGGGCAACATACTGGTCAAGGGCGCGCCGCAAAAGTCGATCTCGATCTTCGATGTCGCGCTGTCGGCGCATTTCAAGCGCGGCCGCTCGATCTCGGGCCGCGGCATGTTCCTGATCCCGCGCTCTTATCCCGAGAAAGAAACCGGCGCGATGAAGCCGTCGACCTGCTACGCGCATGCCTGCACCGTGGCCGAGGTCGAGGTCGACGACGAAACCGGCGAGGTCACCGTACTGACGGTGAAGAACGTCTTCGAGATCGGCCGCGCGCTGAACCCGAAAATGGTCGAACAGCAGCTGGTCGGCGGTTCGTGGATGGGCATCAGCCATGCGCTCTACGAGACGACCGAGCCCTATTATCCCAACCGCGATCATGGCGGCACCGACTTCAACCAGTATCTGATGCCGGGTCCCGGCGACCTCGCCGAGACCGAGATCATCGTGCTGGAGCGGCCATCGGCGGACGGACCCTACGGCGCCAAAGGGCCGGGCGAAATGTGCGCCAACCCACAGATCCCGGCGGTCGCCAATGCCGTCTTCGACGCCGTCGGCGTGCGCATCGACACGCTGCCGATCACGCCGGAGCGCATCCTGCGCGCGCTGAAGGCGCAAGCGGCGAACTGAGGGCCGAAATGACCGGGACAAGCGCCGAGACATCAGCGACCTCGCCGGAGGCGGTGGCGCAGCATCTGGCCGCCTCGCGCTATCTGGCCGATGAAAGCCTTTCGACCGCCATCTTCCTGGCAATCCGGCTGGGCAAGCCGCTGCTGCTCGAAGGCGCGCCGGGCGTCGGCAAGACGGAAGCGGCCAAAGCGATCGCCGAGCTGCTCGGCCGCGATCTGGTGCGGCTGCAATGTTATGAAGGCATCGACGCCGCGCACGCGCTCTACGAATGGAACTACCAGCGCCAATTGCTTGCCATCCGCCATGCCGGCGAGCATGAGATCGACATCTATGAAGACCGTTTCCTGATCGCCCGGCCGCTGCTGCAGGTGCTGAAGGCGCCGGAACAACGCGTGCTGCTGGTCGACGAGATCGATCGTTCCGACCACGAATTTGAAGCGCTGCTTTTGGAATTCCTGTCCGATTTCCAGATCAGCATTCCCGAGCGCGGCACCATCCGCGCCACGGCGCAGCCGATCGTCATCCTGACCTCGAACCGCACCCGCGAGCTCGCCGAAGCGCTGCGCCGCCGATGCGTCTATCATTGGATTGGCTATCCCGACGCCGAGCGCGAGGCCGCCATCATCATGCTGCGCGCCGGCAATGTGGCTGAAGCAACGGCGCGCGCCGTGGCGACAGCCGTGCAGACCATTCGCGCTCGGCCGCTGGCCAAGCCGCCCGGCATCGCCGAGGCCGTCGAATGGGCCAACGCGGCGACCATCCTGGAGAGAGGCGGCAGCCCGTGGCCGGAAGCCTTCCGCCGCGCCATCGGCGTGCTGATCAAGGACGAGGAAGACCTTTCCTACATCGCACCGGAGCTTGGCCGGATCGTCGAGGAGGCGCTGGCGTGACGCGGGAGGTCATTTTGCAATGCTGGCGGGAGAGCGCCCCCCTCTGCCCTGCCGGGCATCTCCCCCTCAAGGGGGGAGATCGGATGTCATCCCCGCTTTCGCTAATCGCTCACGTCGCCGAACAGAGCGAAGCGTCGAACCTGCCAATCTCCCCCCTTGAGGGGGAGATGTCCGGCAGGACAGAGGGGGGCGCCACGCAATGATGCGGGAAACAAGCTTGCCTCGCGCCGCTGCGCCCTTCCTCAGCTTCGGCCGCTTGCTGCGCCGCTATGGTTTCGCCATCGCCCCCGAGCAGGTCTCCGGCTTCATGCAGGCGGTGACGTTGCTCGGGCCGCGCTCGATGGCAGACATCCGCGAGGCCGCCCTTTCCACGCTGGCGCCGCCGCCCGACCGCCGCGACGAATTCGAGGCGCATTTCCAGAGCCATTTTTATGGCAATACGTCCGCCGTGGTCGAAGGCGACGCCGACGAGGAAACTCGCATCAAGGATGATGGCGGCGCCGACGACGAACGGCTCGAGGCCGAACAAAGCCAAGAGGGCGGCGACCTCTCTTCGGCCCTGGAGCAGTTGAGTGTCCGCGACTTCCAGCGCGACGATGACAGGCTGACCGCCTTTCGTCGCAAACTCTCGACCGCTTTACCAGCCCGGCGCTCCTTCCGTACGATACGCACCCACTCGCGCGGTAAGCTCGATCTGCGCCGATCGCTCAGGGAAATCGTCAGCGCCGATGGCGACGTGCCCTCGCCGCTGCTGCGCCGCCGCCAGACCGTACCGCGCAAGCTGCTGCTGCTGATCGACGTTTCCGGCTCGATGAAGCTGCACACAGCGGACTATCTCAAGCTGGCACATGCGGCCGTGCAAGGTGCCGACCGCGCCGAGATATTCACCTTCGGCACGCGGCTGACGCGCATCACCACGGCATTGCGCATCCGCGACCGCGACCAGGCGCTGGCGCGCGCCGCTGCCCAGGTCGACGACTGGGACGGCGGCACCCGCATGGGACCGACGCTGCTCGCCTTCCTCTCGGTGCCGCGCTTTTCGTCGTTTGCACGCGGTGCCACGGTCGTGATCCTGTCCGACGCGCTGGAGCGCGGCGATCATGGCGAGTTGGAGACAGCCATGCGACGGCTGAGCGCCCGCGCTTTCCGGCTGTCGCTGGCCACACCGCTAGCCGGCGACCCGCGCTTCCGGCCGGCAACGGCTGCACTTCGTGCCATCCTGCCTGACCTGGACGACCTCGTCGATGGCTCGTCGGTGAAAAGCCTCACCGATTTCATCCTGTCGCTCGCCCGCCCTGCTTCAGCGGCGGCGACAATCTGGAAGAGGGTTTCGTGATGCAGAAAGCCATCGACGCGCATTTCCACATCTGGCGCCAAAAGGACCAGCCCTGGCTGGTCGGGCCGATGGTGCCGCGCATCTTCGGTCCCTACGAGCCGATCCGGCGCGACTACCCGATCGAGGAATTTCTCGAGGACCAGAGGGATTCAGGCGTCGAAAAGGCCGTCTATGTCCAGACCAACTGGGCCAAGGAGGATTTCGAGAAGGAAGTCGCCTTCCTGCAGAAGACATCCGACGAAACCGGCTGGCCGCATGCCATTGTCGGCTACACCGACATGACAGTCGAGGATATCAGACCGCAGATCGATCGCTTGATGAAATACAAGCTGCTGCGCGGCGTGCGCATGCAACTGCATTGGCACGAGACCCCGGCCTTCCGCTTCGCCGCCTCCGCCGACCAGGTGATCGACCCCAAGGTGCGCGCCAATGTGGCGCGGCTCAAGGACTATGGCCTCTCCTTCGACCTGCAGCTCTTCCCCGCTCAGATGAAGGACGGCCTGACGCTGGTCGGCGAAAACCCGGAGACGAATTTCATCCTCACCCATGCCGGTATGCTGACCGGCATGGAGCCGGAAACCACCGAAGCCTGGAAGGCAGGCCTGCGCACGCTTGCAGCCGCCCCCAACTTCTACGCCAAGCTCTCCGGCCTCGGCACCTTCGTCCACCGCAACGACCCGGCTCTGATCGCCTATATCGTCGACAATGCGATCGACATATTGGGCGCCGACCATCTGATGTTCGGCTCGAACTTTCCGATCGAGAAGCTTTGGACCAGCCACGCCGAGCTGATCAAGACGCACCGCGATGCGGTGGCCAGGCATGGTGCGGCGGCGGAGGCGGATATTTTCTGGAACACGGCGGAGAAGGTTTACCGGCCGGTGTGAGGCCTCACTTCACCTCGAACTGCGGGTCAACCGGAATCTGCATCGCCGTCACCAGATGGTTGGTCTGGCCGGCCAGCCCGATGATCGACACCAGATCGCCATGCTGCGCATCGGTCATGCCTTTGGCGCGGGCCGCCGCCGTGTGCGAGTGGACGCAGTAGGAGCAGCCATTGGCGGTCGAGACAGCAATGTAGATCATCTCCTTGGTCAGCGGATCGATGGCGCTGTCGGCGACCATCACCACCTTCAACTGTTCCCAGATCCGCTTCAGCGCCGGAGGATCATTGGCCAGCCCGCGCCAGAAATTGTTGACGAAATCAGATTTGCGCGTCGCGCGGATGTCGTCGAACACGGCTTTCACGGCGGGGATCTTTTCGACCTCGGCATCGCTGAGGAGTTTCGTCGTGGCCATGGCGTTCCCTTTCGTTTGAATTGAATCAAGTGTTGAGCAATTACGGCCAACCACCTTGGATGAATCGGTTTTCAGCCCCTCACCTTCGTCATCCTAGGGCGAAGCAGGAGCGAAGCTCCGTCGCGGAGACCCTAGGATCCATTCCGTGACGTCTCTCGAAGTGTGCGGCGGAGCAGAATCTTGCGCCGCAGCGACGCATGGAAGTCGCGGCATGGATCCTCGGGTCTGCGCCGCGTCGCTACGCTCCTTGCTTCGCCCGTGGATGACGAAGGGATGGACGTCCCGGCCAATTATCGACGTACGCACCGCCCGGAAACCTAATGCACAGCCGCGTACATGATCTTCTCCTCCGTCGCCTCGGCCGGCGAAAACTCCTCGACGATGCGGCCCTGGCGGCAGACCAGGATGCGGTCGGACAGGTTCATGATCTCCGGCAGGTAGGACGAGATGACGACAACGGCCAGGCCCTCGTCGGCCAGCCGGTTGATGATCTGATGGATCTCGGCGATCGCGCCGACATCGACGCCGCGCGTCGGCTCGTCGAAGATGACGATGCGCGGCTGCTGCACCAGCCCCTTGCCGATCACCACCTTCTGCTGGTTGCCGCCGGACAGTTCGACGACGCGCGCATTGTCGTTGATCGCCTTGATGTTCAACGTCTTCGTCCATTCGGCTGACAGCGCGCGCATTTCCTGCGCGTTGATCACCCAGGCCTTTTCGCGCCCCGCCGCCAGCAGCCCGCCGAACAGGTTCTCGGCAATGCCCATCGTCTCGAAGATGCCTTCGCTCTTGCGGTCCTCGGTGACATAGACGATGCCGTCAGCCACCGCCTCGCTCGGCACGAGATAGCGCACCGGCCTGTCATCGAGCTCGATGGCGCCGCCGCGCAGAAAGTCGCGCTTGTAGATGCCGGAGACGATCTTGAAGGTTTCGGTGCGGCCGGAGCCAATCAGCCCGAACACACCGGTGATCTGGCCCTCGAAGATCGAGAAGGACGTGTTGCGCACGACATTGCTCATCGAGATGTCCTGCACCGACAGCACCTTCTTGCCCGCCTTGCGAAGCTTCGCTTCGTCGCGCTGCCGGTAGATCTGTCCCGACAGCGTGCGCCCGACCATGGCGGAAACGATCCTGTCGCGGTCGAAAGCAGAGGTGTCGTCGGTGATGACCAGCTCGCCGTCGCGCAGGATGGTGATGCGGTCGGCGATATCGAGCGCCTCTTCCAGCGCGTGGCTGATGAAGACGATCGACACGCCGCTCGCCTTCAGCCGCCGGATCAGCGCGAAGAAGTGCCGCTTTTCTTCCGGCGTCAGCGTCGCCGTCGGCTCGTCGAAGATGATGATCTCGGCATTGTGGTGCACCGCGCGCGCGATCTCGACCATCTGCCGCTTGGCAGCACCCAGCGTCGCCACCATGGCGTTCGGGTCGACGGGAAAGTTCAGCGATTGCAGGAATTGCTGCGCCGAAATGTAGGTGCCGCGCAGCCGGTTGAGGAACTTTTCGGTGCCGAGATAAAGGTTCTGCGCCACCGTCATCGACGGCACCAAGCTGGTTTCCTGGAACACCATGGCGATACCGGCCTGAAGCGCCGCGTGCGGCGAGGCGTAGGCGATCTCCTGCCCCTTGTGGAACATCTTGCCCGAGGTGGCGTCGACCACACCGGCGATGATCTTGGTCAGCGTCGATTTTCCCGCGCCGTTCTCGCCAAGCAGCGCGTGGATCTCGCCCTTGCGCAGGTCGAAGCTGACATTCTTCACAGCGGGCACGCCGCGGTAGTTCTTGGTGACATTCTCCAGACGGACAATCGGTTCCATCAGAAACCTCCCGTGGCGACGGAAAGGATGCAGTCGCCGCCCCTGGAGGCGATGAACAGAAGACCGTCCTTTTCCGCAACGCTGCAGATGCCATGGCGCGTGCCATTGGCGCGGCTGTGCAGGCTGAATTGCGGCTGCATCTTCTGGTCAAGCCTGACCACCAGCCCGTAGGAGCGGCTCGGCGACCACGGCTTGTGGATGCCCATGGTGCGGATGCCGCCGCATTGCAGCGGCTCGAGGAAGCTGCGGCTGGAGGCCAGCGCTGGCGCGATCCAGTAGGCAGGCGGCACCTGGCTCAGCATGTCCTGACGGTAATGCGTTTCCTGTAGCACGAATTCGATCAGCCGGTTGCGCGGCGCAAACAGGGTCAGCCACGCCCCACCATCGGCGGAAGGTGACAGCCGCGCGGGATAGCCGGGCAGATGCGTCAGAACCGTCGAGCGGCTGCCCGTCGCGCCATCGAAACGCACCAACTGATGACGCCAGCTTTCGCTGACTAGCACATCGCTGCCGACTGGATGCAGGCCATAGGGAAAGGCAATCTCGCCGGCGACTTTGCGGAAATCACCGCCCGCGGCGTCTCGCTTCCACAGCGAACCGGAGGCACCCTTCTTCATCAGATCGGCGGCCCATTGCGACGGCGCGTGCTCGGCCGAGCCATTGGCCAGCCACAACGTGCCGTCATCCGCATAGGCAAGTGCGGTGATGCAGCTGAGGTCAGCCGGCAGCGAAACGTCGCTGCCGCCAATCAGCAGCTTTCCGCTTTCCAGCCCGACCGTCAGTTCACCGGATGGCGACAGCGCCAGCGCGGTGACGGCAGACGGAAAAGTCTCGACCACGAC